>NZ_JBXWSL010000014.1:0-90276 GCF_059613425.1 Ruegeria sp. BHSA123
ATGCCGGGCATGGGCTTGTCGGGGATCCGATCTATGGTGGCAAGCGGAAACTGGCCACCAGGGCGTTTACGCCCGCCGCTGCCGAATGCGTGTACGACTTTCCCCGGCAGGCGCTTCACGCCGCCGTATTGGGGTTCGAGCACCCGGTGACGG
This sequence comes from Ruegeria sp. BHSA123, assembly GCF_059613425.1. Classification (NCBI taxonomy): domain Bacteria; kingdom Pseudomonadati; phylum Pseudomonadota; class Alphaproteobacteria; order Rhodobacterales; family Roseobacteraceae; genus Ruegeria; species Ruegeria sp. BHSA123. The sequence continues at coordinate 154 of NZ_JBXWSL010000014.1, forward strand.
GCGAACACCTGCGGTTTGAGGCCGAACTGCCGCAAGACATGGAGAACCTGATTGCCGCGCTTCGCGCGCCGCTGACACAATAAGCAAAGTCCTGTGAGTAAGAGTTTCTTATCTTTCCTTCATGAAAGATTAATTTCAGACTGTTAGCAGCACCTCTTGAACAGGATGGGTTCTTTACCCATATCCTATGTTAAAGACTTAAACATTTGTCGGAGGGACATCATAATGGCAAATTACGCAAATCTCCCCGCGCCGACGCCCGAGGGCGGCCTGAACCGCTATATGCAGGAGATTCGCAAGTTTCCCCTGCTTGAGCCGGAAGAAGAATATATGCTGGCCAAGCGCTGGGTCGAAGAGCAGGACACAGAAGCCGCGCATAAGATGGTGACATCGCACCTGCGGCTGGCGGCCAAGATTGCCATGGGATATCGCGGCTACGGTTTGCCGCAAGCCGAAGTGATTTCCGAAGCCAATGTGGGCCTGATGCAGGCGGTCAAACGTTTTGACCCTGAAAAAGGCTTCCGTCTGGCCACATATGCCATGTGGTGGATTCGCGCCTCGATTCAGGAATATATCCTGCGGTCGTGGTCGCTGGTTAAACTGGGCACAACCTCGGCGCAGAAAAAGCTGTTCTTTAACCTGCGCAAAGCCAAAGCGCGCATCGGCGCCCTGGAAGAGGGCGACTTGCGTCCGGAAAATGTCGCGCAAATCGCCAATGATCTGGGTGTGACCGAAGAGGAAGTGATCAGCATGAACCGCCGCATGTCCGGCGGGGACGCGTCTCTGAACGCCACGGTCGGGTCCGAAGGCGAAGGCACGATGCAATGGCAGGATTGGCTTGAGGATGAAGATGCCGACCAGGCCGGAGATTATGAGGCGCGCGATGAGCTGGAAGCGCGTCGCGAGTTGCTGGCTGCGGCGCTTGACGTGTTGAACGACCGTGAAAAGGATATCCTGACTCAGCGCAGGTTGCTGGATCAGCCGGTGACGCTGGAGGACCTCAGCGCCCAATATAATGTCAGCCGCGAGCGGATTCGACAGATCGAAGTTCGCGCGTTCGAGAAACTGCAAAGGAAAATGCGGGATCTTGCGCGTGAAAAAGGGATGCTGGGTGTCAGCTGACCACGATACCAGCCTGCTGCAATAGCTGCGGGCTGGTTTTTTGCATTTGTGCGAAGAAACCTCCTCTACGCGCACATGCCCGGCGCATCCTGACGACTCATTACCAGTTGATCGTCTGAGGCCGCTATCCTGACTGTGAAGCCAAAAGAATGGCCGCAGGGTCAAAGCTATGGTAGGGCAAAGACGCGTTTCATTTCGATGACGGTGTGACAGGTCGATCCTGCGGACCTCGCAGGGGAACGAACCCTTTGGGGTTCGAACATCTATGGAGAGCGTTATGCAAAAACCGGTTCAGTTTGGCGTGTTGGGAGCCGCGAAATTCGCGCGTGAATACATGGCACCGGCGATACATGCCTCCAACGGGGCGCGATTGGCTGCGCTGGCGACGTCGGATGCGGTAAAGGCTGAACCTTTTTTGTCTTTCTGTCCCGACCTGAACATGTTCGACAGCTATGATGCGCTGTTGGCAGACCCCGGTATCGACGCGGTCTACATTCCACTGCCGAACCACCTTCATGTGGAATGGAGCCTGAAAGCGCTGGATGCCGGCAAACATGTGCTCTGCGAAAAGCCGATGACAATGAAGGCGGATGAGTTTGACGCATTGATCCAAAAGCGCGACGAAAGCGGCCTGCTTGCTGCCGAGGCGTATATGATCGTGCACCACCCCCAATGGCAATTGGCACGCAAACTGATTGCGGATGGCGCAATCGGAAATCTGGTGCATGTAACCGGGGCGTTCAGCTTCGACAATCGGGCAGATACCCAGAATATTCGAAACCGTGCTGAAACGGGCGGCGGCGGATTGCGTGACATCGGTGTTTACGTGATCGGCGGCGCCCGGTTTGCTACGGGGCAGGAACCTGTGGCGATACAGTCAGCCATCCGTTGGCAGGATGAAATCGACATCTTCACCGAAATTCGCGCGCAGTTCCCTGGTTTTACCTACTCAAGCTACGTGTCCATTCGGATGCATCCCCATCAAGAAATGGTGTTTCACGGGGAAAACGGCCTGATCCGCCTGACAACACCGTTTAATGCGCGTGTGTTTGGTGAAGCCCGGGTCGAGTTGCATCGCCCGGGGCTTGAGGTACTGGTTACCCGGTTCCCCGGAGCGGACCATTACAAGCTTCAGGTCGAGGCCTTCTGCCGCTCGGTCAGGGAAGGGGTAGAGTATCCCTGTCCGCTGGAGTTTTCTCGGGGGACGCAAGAGGTGATTGATCGTGTGTTCGCGGGTGCAGTTTCGCTGTAACTTGCCCTTTGCGCGGGCTCGGCTATCCTTTTGCGTACGTTTAGCAGGAGATGACCCATGGCCGGAGGCTGGGCGCGCGACGGCGCAGTAAACGAACAGATCGAAGCGTCGATTTCGGATGAGCTGGCGCGGATGCAGGCGCAAAAGCGGCCTGTAGGTGAAAGCCTGACTCATTGCGCCGAATGCGAAGAGCCGATCCCTGAAAAACGCCGCGTTGCTTTGCCGGGCGTGAAGCTGTGCCTTGAGTGCCAGCAGGAACGCGATGGCGCGTTCAAGGCACGTGGCGGGATCAACCGGCGGGGGTCGAAGGACAGTCAGCTGAGGTGATCTCAGGTACGGCTGCTAAGAGCCCATTGGAGACATGTAAGTTCTACGCTGTTCGTACTGCCGAGATTGCCAAAGCCACCGCCACGTATGACCGCGGTCCGTCGTCATCACCGTCAAGATATGCGAGCCGGACAGCATCTTTGATTTTCGACTTCAGATCGCCAGGCCTTTTTGAAAGATAGGCGGGAATTGGGCCATCCTCTCCATCAAAGGGAACCCAGTAATCGTCGAACGAAGTGAATTCGGTTCGGATCATGATTTCTCCCTCCCGAACATCGGTAAAGCCTGCCGAAAAGGCGACTTGCTTTAGCTGTCCTGGCTGTCGGAGTGGGCGCGTGAAGTTCTTTTTCCTGAGTGCTTCAGCTCCTTCGTCCAGCACCGCAGCAGTGTCCAGAAACATTCGATTGAATACCAGACCTCCTCTGGCGTCCCACACAGCCGCAGAAAATTGAGCGCCGGGCTTGAGCACTCGAAAAATCTCTTTGAATGCGAAATCGGTCTCAGGGATGAAATCCAGCACAAGCTGGGAAAAGGCCTGCCCGAAATGCGCGTCCGGGAATGGAAGTGTTGTCAGGTCGGCGACACCGAATGTCGTGCGACTGTCCGAGATGCTTTTTTGGGCGTGCGCGATGTAGGCTGGGGAAATATCGACCCCTACGATTTGTGCCCGTGAGGTTCTGCGCTGCATCTCCGCGGTCAATGATCCGGTGCCGCAACCTGCATCGAGTATCGGGCCGCTGTCGGAAATTTCTGAAAAATCCAGAAAACCAGGAGCTAGAAGCCTGCTAAAGCGACCCATCTGCAACTCGTAGCCTGCACCAGTTGACGCCGCGAAATCGGATGTCTTTTCAATCATGAAAACCTGCCCAGCTGCGGGCATCCAAGTGCACCCACTCAACTAGTAGCACAGCGCCACAATAACTCCTAACTTTGTCCGCTTTGTCCGCGTAGCGGGCATTCAGGAGCCCCTTGGGCGCGACATTGCCGGGCATGGCAGGTTTTTTCCGCAAGGCAGATGTCGCCGCTTTCTGTCGAGGGCGTCTCAGCCCTCCATCGCCTCCAACTCGTCGATAAAGCCTGAGATCATCGACAGGCCCTTGTCCCAGAACTTGGGGTCGCTGGCGTCCAGACCGAACGGGGCCAGCAGTGCCTTGTGGTGCATCGAACCACCAGCGCGCAGCATGTCGAAATACTTGTCCTCAAACCCATCCGCGCCGCTTTCGTAAACAGAATAAAGCGCATTCACGAGGCCGTCGCCGAAGGCATAGGCATAGACGTAAAAGGGCGAGTGAACGAAGTGTGGGATGTATGCCCAGAAGGTCTCGTACCCGTCCATGAATTCAAATGCGGGGCCAAGGCTTTCGGCCTGTACACTCATCCAAAGGGCGTTGATGTCATCCGGGGTCAGCTCGCCCTCACGTCGGGCAGCGTGCAGCTTGCATTCAAAGTCGTAGAAGGCGATCTGTCGGACCACCGTGTTGATCATATCTTCGACCTTGCCAGCCAGCAGAACCTTGCGCTGTTCCGGGGTTTCCGCCTGTTCCAGCATCTTGCGGAAGGTCAGCATCTCACCAAAGACAGAGGCAGTTTCCGCCAGCGTCAGCGGGGTGGATGACAACATCTCGCCCTGGCCTGCGGCCAGCACCTGATGGACGCCGTGTCCCAGTTCATGAGCAAGCGTCATCACATCGCGCGGTTTGCCCAGATAGTTGAGCATCACATAGGGGTGGACATCCGTAACTGTCGGATGGGCGAAGGCCCCCGGCGCTTTGCCCGGTTTCACCGCCGCGTCGATCCATCCTTTTGAGAAGAAAGGCGCCGCGATTTCGCCCATGCGGGGATCAAAGGCATCATACGCGTTCATCACCGTCTTTTGGGCCTCTTCCCAATTCACGATACGCGTGTCTTCCATGGGCAGGGGCGCGTTGCGGTCCCAGACCTGCATGACGTCCAGTCCAAGCCACTTGCGCTTCAGCTCATAATAGCGATGGCTCAGCTTGGGGTAGGCGGCCACGACCGCCTCGCGCAGGGCCTCGACCACTTCGGGTTCGACGTCGTTCGACAGGTGACGCCCGGTCTGAGCGGTCGGCATCTTGCGCCAGCGATCAACGATTTCTTTCTCTTTGGCCTGCGTGTTGTGAACGCGGGCGAAGGTTTTGATGTTGTCCTGAAAAACCGATGCCAGTTCACGCGCCGCGGCCTCACGTTTCGCGCGGTCCTGTTCCGTCAGCAGATTCAGGGTGCCTTCGATGTTCAGTTCTTCACCGTCGACATGAAATGCCAGTCCGGCAATCGTTTCGTCGAACAGACGTTCCCACGCGTCGCCGACAACCCCCAGATCATGAAGGAACTTTTCCAGCTCGTCAGACAGTTGGTAGGGCTTCATTGCACGGATGCGACGGAACACAGGTTCGTAGCGGGCGAGATCCGTGTTGGCCGCAAAATGCGCTTTCAGAACATCGTCTTCGATCCGGTTGATCTCGAGCGTGAAGAACACAAGCGGAGTGGTGAAGATCGTGATCTTTTCCTGCATATCCGACAGGAATTTGGCGCGCTCTGCGTCTGTGGTCAGTTGGTAATAGCGCAGACCTGCAAACGACATGACACGCCCGGCGATGGCGTTGATCTTTTCGTTGCGATGCACACAGGTCAGCAGGTCTGCGGCCTCCAGATCGGCCAGCTTGCCTTCGTAATCGGCAGCAAATGCGGCACATTCGCCTTCCAGCCAATCCAGATCGCGCGCTAATTCGGGTGCGTTTTCCGAGGTGTAGAGATCGCTCAGATCCCATTCCGGAAGATTGCCCAGATTGCCGGAGCCACCGATTGCGTTCGCGTCACGGACAGGGAAAGGAAGGTCGCGCATGGATCACCTTTAGTAGACTGCTTTTGCAAACATCTAGGGCTGGCGCGCCCGGATCACAAGCGGCCAATCCCAAAGGTGAAAGGGTTTACGAGGAAACCAGCTCGGGTGCGCCATTGGCCTGATTGGCCAGAAAATGCGCCGCAATCTTGTCCAGCACCGGCCCCCGAACCTCGGGTGCTTCCATTAGTACCTCGTGTTCACCATCCGGAATTTCGATCAGCGTTCCGTTGGGCCAATTGGCCATGCGCGCACGAATTGCCTTGCGGTCAACGATTTGCTCATGGCTGCCCAGAAATGTCAGGCAGGGTGTCTGAGGGGCGGTCTGCTCCATTAACCAAGCACATTCATCCAGCGACTCGCGCAGCCACAGATTTGAAGGGGCACCAAGCGCGAGTTCTGGGTGTGCATTCAACTGATCCTGCATCATCCGGTACATGTCCGGGTCGCGGGTCAGCATGTTTCCCTCGAAAGGTTGCGACAGGACATAGCTTTTGAGTGTTGTGGTGGGGGGCGTTCGTTCGCCCAGGCCAAGCGCTGTGCCCCAATAGGCCGTAACGCGGCTTAGGGGTTTCATGACCGGAGTGAAGAAAATTCCCCACATTGGGCCCGTGAACGCGCAAGCGGCAAAACATCCTTTCTCGATGACGGCACGCAACCCGATTGCACCGCCCATCGAATGCCCGACCACGTACCATGGTTTTGGCAGATCCAGCGCGCTTGCAAGTTTCAGAGTGACCTGAACGTCCTGCTGGTAATCGGTGAACTGATCGACATGTCCGACCCGAGCATCGTCCAGCAATCGATCTGCAAGACCCTGACCGCGCCAGTCGACGGCCAGCATGGCGAACCCACGCTCTACGAATTCGCTGGCAGTAGTGCCGTATTTCTCAATGTATTCCGTGCGTCCAGGAAACATCATGACAGTGCCATGTACCTTTCCGTCCGGAAGCCAGTGAGCAACGCGAATGCGTTTTTGATCCGACGTTATCAACCAGTGGGCCTTTCCACCGGCGGGGCCGCCGGCCACGTCTTCAAACAAAGGGGCCGGCGAGAACTCCATCAGGCCAGTACCGATGCAAGTTTCATGGCAACACCCATGTCGCCATCAATGCTCAGCTTGCCGGACATGAACGCACCTGTCGGGTTCAATTCACCGCTGAGGATTTGTTCGAACGTGTCGGCATCAGCGCTTAGGGTGACATCAGCGTCATCGTCGCTGACCCGCGCGCCGTTGGAATCCAGGACAATGGCACCCAGATCGGCGATATCAAACTTGGCCGAGGCATCAAACGCGCCGCCTTCCAGTTTTTCATTCAGCGCGGCAGCTGCCTTTTCAAGTATCTCGCTCATGTTTTTCCTCATATTGTTAGTGCGCCGTGAATGGACATCCCCGGTCGCAACGCTACACTGATTATTGTTATGAGCATTGCAATCCACAATCTCAAAGGTATCGTCGCGGCACTTTTTGTCCTAGTCACGATTTCCTCCACTTGCCTCGCGCAACAGGCGGATTCGCGGAACGAGGGTGAATTGCTGCAACAACTTGCCCAATCGACGCCAGATCAGGCCATCGCTTTGGATCGGCAGTTGCAAGCCCTGTGGGCGCAGTCCGGTTCAGCATCGGCTGATCTGCTGCTAGAGCGTGGCCGTGAAGCGCTGGATGACGGCGACGTAGGTGCGGCATTGGAACACCTGACCGCCCTGACGGATCATGCGCCCGAATTCGCTGAAGGCTGGCATCTGCGCGCTTCGGCCTTTTTCGGAATCGAACGGTTTGGCATGGCCGCTGCCGATCTGGAGCATGCCCTGACCCTGAACCCCAACAATTACGAGGCAATCTATGGTCTGGGCCTGATCTTTGAGATTATCGGACAACCTGACAAAGCCTACGACGCCTATTCACGGGCATTGGCTATACATCCCCACCACGAAGAAGTAACCAATGCGGTGAATCGACTGAAGCCGCAGATCGACGGCGCAGCGCTGTAAGGTCCGGGCAGGGGGCAAAGGTGAGCGGGTCATCCCGAATAGTGGCCGTTCTGGGCCCTACGAACACAGGTAAAACCCATTACGCAATCGAACGGATGCTGGGATACCGCACAGGTATCATCGGTCTGCCGCTGCGTCTGCTTGCGCGCGAGGTCTACGATAAGATCGTCGCCATCCGCGGGCCGTCGATTGTTGCGCTTGTCACCGGTGAAGAGCGGATCGTGCCCCCCCGGACCCAGTATTGGGTCTGCACTGTCGAGGCGATGCCCGAAGGTGTGGGTGCGGATTTCGTGGCGATTGATGAAATCCAGCTGTGTGCCGACCCCGAGCGCGGCCATGTCTTTACAGATCGCCTGCTTCGGTCGCGCGGAACAAACGAGACACTTTTTCTTGGCTCTGACACCATGCGTGGCCCGATTGCCGCGCTGGTGCCCGAGGCGCAGTTTGTCCGGCGCGAACGGATGTCGCAGCTGGTCTATTCCGGTTCGAAGAAACTCAGCCGGATGCCGCCCCGCAGCGCTATTGTCGGATTTTCGGTCGAAAATGTGTATGCCATCGCGGAGCTTCTGCGCCGCCTGAAAGGTGGCGCGGCGGTGGTCATGGGTGCCCTCAGCCCGCGGACGCGGAATGCTCAGGTGGAGCTTTATCAAAATGGTGAGGTTGATTACCTGGTCGCCACAGATGCTATCGGCATGGGCCTGAACCTGGATGTTAACCACGTTGCCTTTTCATCCCTGACCAAATTCGACGGGCGGCGGATGCGTCCGCTGGCCCCAAATGAGCTGGCCCAGATCGCCGGTCGGGCCGGGCGCGGGATGTCGGACGGCACCTTTGGCGTGACCGGAGAGGCACCGCCGCTGGGCGAAGGTGTCGCGCAGGCGATCATGGACAGCCGGTTCACGCCGATGAAAAAGCTGAACTGGCGGAATGCCGCTCTCCGGTTTGGTTCGATTGACGCACTGATCAACTCGCTTGAAGTCAGTCCAAATGACGAGCACCTGATCAAAGCCCGCCCTGCTGATGACCTGAATGTGTTGAAATCGCTGTCACAACAGGCCGAGATTGTCGCCCGCGCAAGTGACGGTCCATCCATTCGATTGCTGTGGGATGTGTGCAGAATCCCTGATTTTCGCGGCATCAGCCATGCAGAGCACGCAAGCCTGTTGGAAGTGATCTATGGCCACCTGCACGAACGCGGCAGTATTCCCGATGATTTCATGGCCCGGCAGATACGGCGGATTGACCAAACCCATGGGGATATCGATGCGTTATCCAAAAGGTTGGCATATATTCGCACCTGGACATATGTTGCGCAACGAAACGGTTGGGTGCGTGACGAATCACATTGGCGTGACGAAACGCGCACTGTAGAAGACAGACTGTCTGACGCACTTCATGAGCGTCTGACTCAAAGATTTGTGGACCGGCGTACATCGGTTTTGTTGCGGCGGCTCAAACAGAAGGAGGCCCTTTTGGCCGAAGTAAATGACAAGGGTGAAGTGACCGTCGAAGGAGAATTCGTCGGTCGTCTGGAAGGGTTCCGGTTTAGTCCGGACAAAAGCGCGCAAGGAACCGAGGCGAAAGCGCTCAAATCGGCATCCCTGCAAGCACTCGCGCCGCAATTCCATCTGCGTGCCGATCGCTTCTACAATGCGCCCGATACCGAAATTGATTTCACCGATCAGGGCGGCCTGATGTGGGGCGAGTATGCCGTTGGCAAACTGGTTGCCGGGTCCGAACCTCTCAAGCCTGTGGTCGAGGTTTTTGTGGACGAGGCCGCCGGTCCGGATGTCGAACAGAAGGTGCGGCGCCGGTTGCAGCATTTCATCGACCGCAAGATCGCTGCGCTGTTCGAGCCGCTGCTGAATCTGTCGCGCGACGAGGAGCTCAACGGGCTGGCGAAAGGGTTTGCCTTCCGCATGGTCGAGGCGCTGGGCGTACTGCCGCGCGCCGGCGTCGCGCAAGAGGTCAAGGATCTGGATCAGGACGCACGTGGCGCATTACGCAAGCATGGTATCCGGTTTGGCCAGTTCACCATCTTCATGCCGCTCTTGCTGAAGCCCGCACCGACGCGTCTGCGTCTGGTGCTGTGGGCGCTGTATGGCGGTTTGCAGGAATTCCCCGAAGCACCGCCTCCGGGGTTGGTGACTGTGCCGGTCGCCAAGGATGCACCGCAGGGTTACGACACCATGTGCGGCTACCGCGATGCGGGCGACCGATCGATCCGTATCGACATGCTGGAACGTCTGGCCGATATGCTTCGTGCGGAAGACAGCCGTGGCGGGTTCGAAGCCAAGCCGGATATGCTGTCGATCACTGGTATGACGCTTGAACAGTTTGCTGACCTGATGCAAGGGCTGGGTTACAAAGCCGAACGCGGCGAGCGTGGCAAGGTCAAACCGGAACCGGTTGAGCAGCCTGTGACAGAGGCGGCTGAACAAGCCGTTATCGACGAGACGCCAGCACCTGACGCGGCATCAGAAGAGGTCGCCGCGCCCGCAGAGGAGGCAGCCGAGGCCACCGAAAGCACCGAGACGGCAGCCGAGGCTGTCGCAGAAGGTCAGGTCGCGGAACCTGCGTCGGATGAACCCGAGGTCGAAGTGTTTTACACCTTCACCTGGGGTCGTCAGCGTCAGCCGAACCGTGGTCCGCGCCGCGAGCCGGGGCAGGGCAAGGGGAAACCGCGGGGCAAACCGCAGGAGGGCCGTGGCAAACCGCACGGCAAGAAGGGCGGAAAGCCGCAAGGGGCCAAGACCTTCTCGTCACGGCCACCGAAAAAAGAAAAGGCCATTGATCCCGACAACCCGTTCGCCGCAGCGCTTATGGGTCTGAAGGACGGTAATTGACGCAAGATGGCCGAGGCCAAACTGCGGATCGATAAATGGTTGTGGCAGGCGCGGTTCTTCAAGACCCGCAGCCTTGCCGCCAAACAGGTCAGTGGCGGCCATGTCCGGCTGAATGGAAACCGGGTGCTGAAACCGGCGCAGGCCGTGGCCCCCGGTGACGTTCTGACCTTCTCGCAGGGTCGCATCGTCCGCGTCATACGTGTGGAAAAACTGGGGGAACGCCGCGGTCCGGCGCCCGAGGCGCAAACTCTGTACTTTGATATGACCGAAAAGCAGGAAGCGCCTCTTGTAAATCCAGGTTTCGAGGGAAAAGGTCGGCCAACCAAGAAAGATCGACGCGCTATTGATCTTTCTCGCCCGGAAGATCACTGATCCTGTCTTGAAGAGCGGGCCAGACTGAATTAGCTAGTCGCTCAAACCGCAAACAGGAATCCGACCATGACCTATGTAGTCACCGAAAACTGTATCGCCTGCAAATACACCGACTGTGTCGAAGTGTGTCCGGTGGACTGTTTCTACGAAGGTGAAAACACGCTGGTCATTCATCCTGACGAATGCATTGACTGCGGAGTGTGCGAGCCCGAGTGCCCCGCCGATGCAATCCGCCCCGATACCGAGCCGGGTATGGAGGAGTGGGTCGAGTTCAATCGCAAGTATTCCGAACAATGGCCGGTGATCGTCACCAAGAAAGACCCGCTGCCCGACGCAGAGGAGCGTGACGGTGAAGAGGGTAAAATGGAGAAGTATTTCTCGGAAGCGCCCGGAGAAGGCGGCTGAGTGATTCGTTCCACACGGCCTGTTTTGACATAAAGATCACGGCACAACCTGTTGAACGCAGGTTAAATATGAAAAATTCCCGTAAGGTAAACTTTCGGGCGTCGTAATTTTGTGATATACTCCACCCCACATGATGACCGAGATTGGGATGCGCTCCGTAAGTATGCTCACTTTGGAGTATTGAATTTGTGACAATATCGCCGCCTGACGGGGCTGAGACAGTCCCCGCATGTGGTGTTTTTGTTGTCCGTGTCCCGTCCGCAAGCAAGGAAAAAACTGAATGACAAAGTCGAAAAAGCTCGAGTTCCGCCCGAACGACTATGTTGTCTACCCCGCCCATGGCGTGGGTCAGATTATTTCGATAGAGGAACAGGATGTCGCGGGATTCACGCTCGAGCTGTTCGTCATCTCATTTGAGAAAGACAAGATGACGTTGCGCGTGCCGACTAACAAGGCGACCGAATCCGGTCTGCGGTCGCTCAGCTCGCCCGATGTGATCAGCCAGGCGATGAAAACGCTGAAGGGCAAAGCCAAGGTTAAGCGCGCCATGTGGTCCCGTCGCGCGCAGGAATATGAACAGAAGATCAACTCGGGCGATCTGATCTCGATCGCCGAAGTTGTCCGTGACCTGCACCGCACCGATGATCAACGCGAGCAGAGCTATTCCGAGCGTCAGCTGTACGAAGCCGCTTTGGAACGTCTGACCCGTGAGGTCGCGGCTGTTTCAGGCGCTGGCGAGGTGTCTGCCGCCAAGCAGGTGGACGAAGTTCTGACCTCACGCGCTGCCTGATCGAAGGTACTTTGACAAAACGGGCCGCTCCGAATTTGGGGCGGCCTTTTTCGTGGCTTGGTGATTTGTTCATATGGCGCTAATTTCACTGTGTATGCAGCGGATTACCGGACAGACATGAAGCAGACTGTGAAATACCTGTATATCGGACACGACCCTGTTTCGGTTTGGTTTAGGTATGCGCTGATCCTGTTCGATGTTGCGACAATCATTTTCTTTGTCGCGACGGCCCACATCCCGCATGGGCCAGGTTTGACCGTTGCAAGCCAACTGGTCGGCGTGCTGATTTTTCTGGATTTCTCTGCGCGGCTCTGGATTTCAAAAGACCGCTGGAAGCTGTTGCGCCAGATTTACACGGTGGCGGATATCGTAGTCGTCCTCTCTCTGGTGCTTGATCCGTTTTTGACAGGCAACCTGGCTTTCCTGCGGATATTACGCGCCCTGCGTCTGATCCATTCATATCACCTGCTCTGGGATTTGCGGCGCGACAGCCGTTTTTTCCGCACGCACGAGGACGCTGTTATCGCAGCGATCAACCTGCTGGTCTTTGTCTTTGCCACCTCGACGGCCGTTTTGGTGTTTTTTATACCAGAAGACGCGCAAACGCCCTACGTAGATGCGCTGTATTTTACCATGGCGACGCTCACGACGACCGGGTTTGGCGACATCACTTTGGTCACACCGGGTGGCAAGCTGTTTTCTGTCTTCATTATGGTCGTTGGCGTGGCACTGTTCGTCCGGCTGGCGCAAGCAATTTTCGCGCCACAGAAGGTCCGTCACAAATGCCCCAGCTGCGGGCTGTACCGGCACGACCCAGACGCCGTGCATTGCAAACATTGCGGCGATACGTTGCGAATTGAAACAGGGGGGTCGCCTTAGGTCTGGGCGCTGAGTGTAAGCAGAAACGTGATTTCCGCCAATTGCTGCGACGCTCCCAGAATATCTCCGGTTTGACCGCCGATCTTGGTTTTTGCGACGAGCCCCAAAACGGCAACGACCAAAGTCGCGAAGACTATCGCGTTAAGCGCCAGACTTCCGCACAAGCTGAAAGCGACCAAAATCGCGATGCCCACAGCGATACAGGCTGTTCCTGCGCCGGGGGTACCAACCGAATGGCTCAGGCCCGACGTTCTGGCGTTTGGAAGAAGTACCATCAGTGCTGGCATCAATGCGCGGGAAAATACACAAGCCGCAACCACCATCCAGATCGGACCAGTGACAAGTATGGTAGAAATCGCGGATACTCGTAAAAGCTGCGACATCACCAAAGCGAGCACGCCGTAAGTTCCAATCTGGCTGTCCTTCATGATCTCCAGCCGCCGTTCAGCGGTGAAACCGCCCCAAAGCCCGTCGAACGTATCGGCCAGACCATCTTCGTGCATTGCCCCGGTCATCAGGATCAGCGCTGAAACCAGTAATGAAGCCGCCACAAACGGGGGCAGTTGAAGCCCCATCGCCAGCCAACCGGTCAGGCATGCCAACCCGCCAACGACCAGCCCAACCAGTGGAAACGCCCATACCGATTGTGCCTGCCGGGCAAAAACGGCTTTGGGCAAACGGGGCAGGGGCAGGCGGGTCAACAGCACCAGGGCCAGCGGAACATCCCACAGGGAAAACGGTTTGGTGTCGTTTTTATGCACGCCCGTGCCTTTCGGGGTCTTGTTGGTTTCGATCCTTCGGTTAAACACGCAGGACCACTCTGATGCAATGAGGCTTTCATGCTGCCTGAACTGAATGATTTGAACACGTTCCGTGCTGTCCTGGCGGGAGCTCCGGGCCCAGATGCCGCAGCGGTGCAGGGCGCGGCCGAGCGAAATGGACAATTGACCAAACCCCCCGGCGCGCTTGGTCGGCTTGAGGATCTTGCAGTCTGGTATGCAGGATGGCGGGGGGACGCCCGTCCACAGATCAGTGCGCCTCAGGTTATCGTGTTTGCCGGAAATCACGGTGTTACCGCGCAGGGTGTTTCGGCCTTTCCACCGGAAGTGACCGTGCAGATGGTGATGAATTTCGAACATGGCGGGGCGGCGATAAATCAGTTGGCCAGGGCCGCAGGCGCGAAGATGGATGTACACGCGCTGGATCTGGACAAGCCGACCGCGGATTTCACCCAAGCCCCAGCCATGACAGAGGATGAATTGCTAGCCGCGTTGCGCACTGGCTGGCAGGCCGTTGATCCGCAATCTGATCTTTTGGTGGTCGGCGAAATGGGTATTGGCAACACCACCCCGGCTGCGGCTATTGCCTGTGCTCTGTTTGGTGGCGACGCGTCCGATTGGACAGGTCGCGGAACTGGTGTGGATGACGCAGGTCTGGTCAACAAAACCCGTGTCGTGGCCGAGGGTGTCGCCAAACACGCGTCAGATGATGGTCTGGACATCCTGCGCTGTCTGGGTGGACGCGAGATAGTCGCAATGGCGGGTGCAATTGCTGCTGCGCGGGTGTTGCGCATCCCGGTGATCCTGGACGGGTTCATTTGTTCGGCCGCCGCCGCCTGTTTGTGGAAGCTGTCCGATGGCGCGCTGGATCATGCTGTGGCAGGTCACCAAAGCGCCGAAGCGGCCCATGGCGCCGTGCTGGCGAAATTGGGTAAAGAGCCGTTGCTGAGCCTTGGCCTGCGGTTGGGCGAAGGGTCCGGCGGGGCATTGGCGATCAACATTCTGAAAAGTGCCGTTGCCTGTCATTCCGGCATGGCAACCTTTGCCGAAGCTGGGGTATCTGACAGCTAAACCCGTACCTGGCCCGGGCAAAGGCTTGGGTCAGGCCGATTTTTTCGCGTGCTCTTCGGCCAGTTCCAGCAGCGCGGTTTCCAGATCCTTTTCCAGCGCCTGCGAACGCTCAATGTATTTTTTGTTTTCGGCGGTTGGCAGTCCGGGAACCCAAAGCTCGGCCAGATCACGCAATGACTTCCGGTCGTGGTGGTAAAACGTCTGCTCGGCCTGGGCTGCTTCGTACTCACTCAGCCCGATATTCTCCAGAACATAGCGACCTGCACGCAGCGAGCTGTCGAACATTTCCCGCACGATGTCATTGGCACCCGCCTGATACAACTCGTACACATGGGTCCGGTCGCGGGCGCGGGCGATGATGTGCAGGTCAGGGCGCTGCCGTCTGGCATAGCTGACCAGTCGCGTGACTTGCTTGTGATCATCCATAACGGCGACAAGAACGGATGCTTTGTCCAATCCCGCCGCGCGCAACAGTTCCGGCCGAGTGGGATCACCCAGAAAGCCTTTGACACCAAATCGGCGCATCAGCTGAATGGTTTCAATATTGTGGTCCAAAACGACTGTCTTGAAACCGCTGGCCCGTACCAGCCGGTTGACGATCTGACCAAAGCGACCAATGCCGGCGATGATGACCGGGCCCTTTTCGTCGATCACGTCCGGTTCGGGGGTGGTCGCTGAATCGCCAATCTTCTTTGACAAGGCGTCGTAGACAATGAAAAGAAGAGGTGTGATCAACATCGTCAGAGCAACGATCATCAGCAGCTTTTGCGACAGGTTGGGCGGAATAACATTCTGTTTCGTCGAAAATGCCAGCAGGACAAATCCGAACTCACCAGCCTGCGCTAACCCAAGGGTGAACAACCAGTGATCACGCCCCCGCAGTTTGAAAGCCTTGCCCACTAGATAAAGGATGATCCCCTTGGCAAGTATCACAAGCAGCGCCAGTCCAATCAGGTCCAGCGGGTCGTTGAAGAAATAACCAAAGTCTATTCCGGCCCCGACCGTGATGAAAAACAGCCCCAGAAACAACCCTTTGAACGGTTCAAGGTCACTTTCCATTTCATGTCTAAATTCAGAACTGGCCAAAACAACACCTGCCAGGAACGCGCCCAAGGCAGGTGACAGGCCGACCAGTGTCATCAGAAACGAAATCCCCACGACGATCATCAGTGCTAGTGCGGTGTACATCTCGCGCAGACGGGTTGCGTGGATGAAGCGAAACAACGGTCTTGTCAGGTAGACACCGGCCAGAATGACAAACACCACCGCGCCGATTGTGACCAGGGTAACGGCCCAGCCCGGCAACCCCTCGACCAGTGACAGGCTGTGATCGCCCGCGCCATGTGAACCTCCGGCCCCCCTGTCTATCGATCCATCGGCTTGGAAGCGCGGCATGGCGGGCAGGGCCAGCAGTGGCAACAAAGCCAGAATTGGGATCACCGCAATGTCCTGCGTCAACAGAACCGAAAATGTCGCACGGCCGCCATTTGTCTGCATCAGGCCTTTTTCTGACAAGGTTTGAAGAACGATCGCGGTCGATGAAAGCGAAAGGGTCAACCCCACCGCCAGGGCGACCGACCATGGATGGTTGGCGTACATG
Source organism: Ruegeria sp. BHSA123 (assembly GCF_059613425.1). NCBI lineage: Bacteria > Pseudomonadati > Pseudomonadota > Alphaproteobacteria > Rhodobacterales > Roseobacteraceae > Ruegeria > Ruegeria sp. BHSA123. The sequence goes on from NZ_JBXWSL010000014.1 coordinate 16,449, forward strand.
GCCACGGCAGCAATCGCGATTGTTGACAGCAACACCTGCAATCCGCCCAGACCCAATAGCTTGTCGCGCATGTCCCATAGGGCGCGTGGCTCCAGTTCCAGGCCAATGAGAAACAGCATCATCACCACGCCAAATTCGGCCACATGCTGAAGATTTTCGGTTTCCGCTCCGACAAGTCCCAGTACGGGTCCGATAATGATCCCGGCGGCAAGATAGCCCAGCACAGATCCCAACCCCAGTCTGGCAGACAGAGGAACGGCAATGACAGCCGCTGCCAGATAGATCGAAGCCTGGTATAGAAAGTCGTCCATGTGTATCCTCGGAACCTTTTCAGGTGGGAAGGGGGGCGTCGCGTTTAAGTTGATCCATTACGATCTGGCTCTGTACTCGTGCAACGGCAGGATGCGGCAGGATCACCTGATGTAGCAAGCTGTTGAGCGCGGACAGGTCGTCACAGTAGATGTGCAGCAGATAGTCGGCCTCGCCTGTCATCGTCCAAGCGCTGGTAATCTCGGGGCGGGTGTCGACCATGCGTGCAAAGCTTGCGGATTGCTCGGGGCCATGGGTGCCCAGATGCACCTGAACAAACCCCTGCACCTGCAGGCCCAGTTTCAGCGGGTCCAGCCGGGCAGCGTATCCGGTGATGTACCCTTCGACTTCAAGCCGCTGTCGGCGGCGTCCCGCTTGACTGGACGACAAGTTCAGCATTTCACCCAGTTGATGCGCCGTCAGATGTGCATCTTTTTGCAGCGCGGAAAGCAGTCGCTTGTCGGTTGCATCCAGCATGTGCGGAAAAATCCTGATTTTATTAATTTATATGCGCGTTTTGCGCGTCATCTTGCAGTTTATACGAAAACAATGCGCAGAAACAGCGCCAGAAAAGTCGTATTTTTGAATCAGCAAAGAAATTCCTGTTTTCGTAGGAGACGCGCCATGGGTCCTTTCCCGCACAATGCCCCGAAATCCGTGATCAGCGAAGAAAACCCTGCCGGTACAGATGGGTTTGAATTCGTCGAATTCGCCCATCCAGAACCGCAGGAGCTGCGTGATCTGTTCGCAAAGATGGGGTTTGATCTGGTGGCCCGCCACAAGGAAAAACCTGCTGTCGAGCTTTGGCAACAAGGGGATGTCACATACATCCTGAATGCTGACCCGGACAGTTTCGCGGCTAAGTTCGTGGCCGAACATGGGCCCTGCGCGCCATCGATGGGCTGGCGGGTGGTGGACGCGCAAAAAGCGTATGAGCATGCCCTGTCAAAAGGTGCGGAACCTTACGACCACGATGACAGAACAATGAATGTGCCTGCGATCAAGGGTATTGGCGGGTCGCTGATTTATTTCATTGATCAGTACTACGACACATCGCCCTATAATCAGGAATTCAATTGGATCAAGGAATCAAAACCTCGGGGCGAGGGGTTCTTCTATCTCGATCACCTGACGCACAACGTCTACAAGGGCAACATGGACAAGTGGTTCAAGTTCTATGGCGACCTGTTCAACTTCCGTGAAATCCGTTTCTTTGACATTCAGGGGAAGTTTACCGGCCTTTACAGCCGAGCGCTGACGTCTCCCTGCGGCCGTATCCGTATTCCGATCAACGAGGACCGCGGCGAGACCGGGCAGATCGTGTCTTACCTGAAGAAATACAAAGGCGAAGGCATTCAGCATATCGCTGTTGGCAGCGACGACATCTACGCTTCGACCGATGCTATTGCTGAAAACGGGCTGAAGTTCATGCCGGGTCCAAACGAAGCTTATTACGAGAAGTCCAGGACCCGCGTGGTCGGCCATGAAGAGCCGCTGGACCGGATGATGAAACACGGCATCCTGATCGACGGCGAAGGCGTCGTTGACGGAGGCGAGACGCGCATTCTGTTGCAGATATTCTCGAAAACGGTGATTGGCCCGATCTTCTTCGAGTTCATTCAACGCAAGGGTGACGATGGTTTCGGTGAAGGGAACTTCCAGGCGCTGTTTGAATCCATCGAGCGCGAACAGATCGAAAGCGGCGAGATTTCGGCTGCTTGATCAAAGTAAACCAACATGTCGGAGGCGGTTCTGCTGCCTCCGACGCACCTATTTACAGTTAATGGGTCAAGGCCTTGAGTGCCGATATCAGCCACGCGGCATCGCCAGCGTCACGTTTTGACCCTTCTTCTGATAACGCAGCTCGCTGTCGCTGATGGCAATGACCTTGCCGCCGTCAATACTGTCCCCAACTTTCAGTTTCTTGTAACGTCCACTGGGAAGCCGGACCAAGGCGCGCCGGTTGGCGGGTGTGCCGTAAACACCGATCAGATTCAGGCGACGCAAATTGATCGCGTTATCGAGCGTGGCCTGCCGGGCAACAGACGCAGTTGTGGGAATCTTGGGGGCGACAGATTTCGCCTGAAACGATCCGGATTCGTCAGAGCTCTGGTCCAGCGCGGCCGTTGATCCAAGATTGGAGTTACCAGAAGCGGGTGCCTTTGCAGTGTCCAGACCCGCCGGGCGCACCCTGGGGCGCGGGACACGGACAACGGCCAACGCGGTTGGCGTCTCGTCGATTTCTGTGCGCGCTTGCAGACTGTCCGGGCGTGCTTTTGGGCGCTTGGCCGAAAGCTCTGCCAGCGACCGCCCCCCCAACTGCCCGCGTTCGAAACTCTCGACCAGATCTGAAGGGCGAGGTTTGGGTCGTAGACCGGCCAACCTTTCGTCGACCTCGTCAAGTACGGGTTCATCTTCGAAACGCACTGGCGTTGCTGGCGGAACCTTTGACGGTCGGCCTTGATAAACGACAATCCCATCCGGGTTCAGCGTTCCTTCCGGTGTAGGTGCCACAAGCCCGCGATCATCCAGATTGAACCGCGCTCCTGCTATGCCATGTTGCACGTCCCGAACGAAGGGTTCGTCGGTATCGAAACTGGAAGCCGGGGGCAGGGCAACCGCATCGCTGGACAGGTCGGATTTGTCGATCGATGTCAGATACAAATCGTCCGGTTCCGGGGCTTCTGGCACGTCCAAAGCGGCCGGAGGCGTTACATTCACACCGGAGGCAGCGCTGATATCCTCATCTGCCTCGGGGTCCTGAGCGATGGGGTCTACCGGGGTAGGGGCCACCTTGAGCGCCTCAAGGATTGCCGCGTCGGTAGGGGTGAGCTCTGGTTGTTCTACGGCTTCGGCCTCGGCTTCGGCAGGTTCTGGCGTGGGGGGCACATCCCTGTCCAGTGGAGCCTCAGGCGGCAAGTTTTCAGGGGGGGTGATTGCCGCAACTTCGGGCACTATCAGTGGCAGGGCGTCGATATCCGGCTCGGAAACACCTATCTCGGTAGAAGTTGGACTCAGTGCGGTCTGATCTGTTTCTCCACCGCTGTCCAAGGCCAGCCAAACGCCGAAAGCGCCGCCAAGAAGAACCGCCGCGGCAAATGCCGGGATCGCAATGCGCGGTGCCTGCGCTTTCGTATTCGCAAACTTATTGTCAGGTGTTTCGGGGGTCAGAAACACGTTTGGTGCGGCTGTGCCTGCAATGGGATGCGCTGGTTTCCCGGCGGATTTTGCCGGTTCGGGCTGGTCTGTGTTTTTTGCCGACAGCGGTGGCTCTGCTGGTCGGGTTTCCGATGCGCCCGAACGCTCTGCGAACAATGCTTCTCGGGGGAATGCGTCTGCGTCTTCTTCGGCGCAAAATAAAACCGGCACGAAACCATGGTCCGAGGCAAAGGCCCGAGCCTCGCTCAGCGTTTCTTGCGCAACAGCCGCAACATAGGTGGTGCCGCCTTCGGTTTGATAGTCGTAGCTAAGTTCGGACAAAACGTAAGGCGTTGCGTCAGCAAGTGCGCTCTCAATGCGTTCCACTGTGTCTTGGGGGGGTAAGCCATCGGTTGCAACCTGAAGGTATCGAACCTGTTCGGAAGGCAAAACAAGCTTGCAGCTCAGGTCGTTTTCCAACGCAAAAGCGTTTTCCCGCAAAACCTGCATCTGACCAGACAGGTCCGGCGAATCCAAGGGAATCGAGCCGATAACGAACCATTCGTCATCCGAGTGATGATGCAATGATATTCCGGTCGCAGAAAAAGACAGCGCAAAGGCAGGTTTCATAATCCGCAGGAACCATAATTATCAACGTCAATGCAAACACCTTGGCGTTCGCAGACCGACATTAAAGCAGGAACTTGCCGAGGGAAAGAAAAAGGCAAACTCTCCTCTTGTATGGCAATGCATCGCCGACCCATCTTTAACCCAAGCAAATCGGAGTGATAACATTGAAGACATTCGCTTTTCTGGCCGCGATGATGGCCGCAACGACCGCTGGACTTGCCCATGCGGAAGAACGTCGCATCACAGTTGACGCAACTGGAACCATAGTGGTTGCCCCCGATATGGCGACGATCACATTGGGTGTGACAAATGAAAACGCCGAGGCTTCGGCGGCGATGCAGGCCACCTCGGACTCAGTTGCGAAGATGCTTGCGCGCCTGACCGGGATGGGGATTGAAGACCGCGATATCCAGACCCGCGATCTGTCGCTTTCCCCTGTTTGGTCCGGGCGGCACGGGCAGAATGGAGAAACACCGGAAATCTCGGGATTCGCTGCCTCGAACCGCGTGTTTGTGCGTGTGCGTGATCTGTCCAAACTAGGAAGTATCATGGATGCGGTCATTCAGGATGGCGCCAACGATTTCGGGGGCTTGAGCTTTGGGGTGCAGGATACCAAACCAATCGAGGCCCAAGCGCGCGCGCAAGCTGTGGGCGAAGCTATGGCCAAGGCCGAGCAGCTGGCACAGGCGGCGGGTGTAACCCTTGGCGCGGTGCAAACGATTTCGGAACAAACGGGGGGCGTGCGCCCGATGCCCGAGATGCGCATGATGAGCATGGCTGACGCAGGGGGTGTACCTGTGGCAGGTGGTGAGGTTTCGGTGTCTGTCAGCGTCTCGATGGTGTTCGAGATTTCCAAATGAATTCAACCCTTCGCGCGGGCCAACAGCGGTTTTCGTTGTTGGCCCGAAGCGTCGAAATTATCGGGTGACAACCAGGCCTCGAAAGCATCACGGATGCGTGGCCATTCGGTATCTATGATTGAATACCAGGCCGTGTCGCGGTTGCGCCCTTTGTAGTGGGTTGCTTGGCGAAACACGCCTTCGAAGGTGAACCCAAGCCGCTCTGCCGCACTGCGCGACGGACCATTCAGCGCGTCGCATTTCCACTCGTATCGCCGGTAACCCAGTTCATCGAACACGCGCCGCATCATCAGATACATGGCTTCGGTTGATTGCGGCTTGCGCTGAAGCAGGGGTGAAAAGTGGATATGCCCGACCTCAATCGCTCCGGCGGCGGGAGCTATCCTGAGGTAAGAAGCCATGCCCAACGGTACCTCATCACCGTCCAGAACGGTATGGAACATCGGGTCCGCGTCCACGCAGTTGGCGCGCGCCCAGTCTTCGAACTCAGGTTCGCTGTCAAACGGGCCGTAGGGCAGGTAGGTCCAGTTGTGGCCATCCGTGTCCTTGGCAAACGCCCGGAACAGTCCGGGCGCGTGCCTGTTCACATCAAGGGGCACGACAGAACAATACCGGCCCACCATCGGCGTATAGGGTGGTGTCGGGCGTGGAAAGTTACCCGAAACCGGTAAGCCGATGGGCTGGCCAAGGTTGTTTGTATCGTGCTGGGTCATGGTCAGGCGGTTGCTTTGGCCAGAGCCTGATCAAGGTCGGCAATCAGATCGTTCACGTCCTCGATCCCGATGGATACGCGCACCACGCCCGGACCTGCGCCCGCGGCTTCCTGCTGTTCCGGGGTCAACTGACGATGTGTGGTCGAAGCCGAATGAATGATCAGCGAACGCGCGTCGCCCAGATTGGCTACGTGGCTGAAAATCTCCAGCGCATTGACCAGTTTGATACAGGCGTCATAGCCACCTTTCACGGCGAATGTGAACAGGGCGCCGGCACCGCGTGGATACTGAGCTTTGACCCGATCCTGATAGGGCGATGACAGCAATCCAGCATAGGTGACGTAGTCCACCCGGTCATCCGCTTCCAGCCAGGCCGCGATTTTTTGCGCGTTTTCAACATGACGCTCCATCCGCAGCGACAGGGTTTCGATCCCCATCAGCGTGTAGTGGGCCGCCTGCGGGTTCATGGTCATGCCCAGATCGCGCAGACCGATGGCGATGCCGTGGAAGGTAAAGGCCAAAGGTCCGAACGTTTCGTGGAACTTCAGTCCATGATAGGCTGGTTCGGGTTGGCTGAGCGAGGGGAACTTGTCATTTGCCGACCAGTCGAACTTGCCCGAATCCACGATGCAACCGCCAGTGACCGTACCGTTGCCGGTCAGGTACTTGGTGGTCGAATGCACGACCAGGGTCGCTCCGTGTTCGATCGGGCGGCACAGATATGGTGTTGCCGAGGTGTTGTCGACAATCAGCGGAATGCCCGCCGCATCGGCCACATCTGCCAGTGCACGGATGTCCGTCACATAGCCGCCGGGATTAGCGATGGACTCGCAGAAAATCGCACGGGTATTTTCATCGATTGCGCCCTTCACCGCGTCCAGATCATCGGTGTCGACAAACTTGGCAGACCACCCAAAGCGTTTGATTGTCTGGCTGAACTGGGTGACCGTGCCGCCGTACAGACGGGTTGAGGCGACCACGTTGCAACCCGGACCCATCAGCGGGAACAGCGCCATGATCTGCGCCGCGTGCCCGGACGAACAGCAAACGGCGCCAACACCGCCCTCAAGTGTAGCCACGCGCTCCTGAAGAACAGCCACAGTTGGGTTGGTCAGGCGCGAATAGATAAAGCCCACCTCTTGCAGGTTGAACAGGGCCGCTGCGTGGTCTGCATCGCGAAACACATAGGCCGTGGTCTGATAAATGGGTGTCTGGCGCGCTCCGGTCGCCGGGTCGGGGCGGGCGCCCGCGTGAATTTGCAACGTGTCGAAACCGTAGGTGGGACCGTCAGACATCTTGAAAATCTCCTGTTGGAATTTGTCTTGCGAAATCTGTAGGCCATTGCCCGCTTGCGCACAACGATCCTGTCAGCGCAGCCAGAGGCCCCTGCTTTTGATCGTGTTGCGTATGGCCTGTTCACGTCGTGGCAGATGATCGCGGTCAAACAGGGCGCGGACTTTTGCGCCTTTACCCTGCAGAACCATCTTTTTCAGCGGCTCATATTGCTTGAGAACCTTCTTGACCTTGTTTGGAGCGACGATGGTTTCCAAAACGTCTATCACATGATCGCTTTCACGGGCGTACAGCAAGGGAAACAGGCGATAGTGGCAACTGACGGATCCATCCAGCAAACCAGAGGGCAAAACATCACGACCACCGCCGAACGAGTGAATGACAAGGGGCAGGGCGGCCTGATCCAGCCAGGGGTCAAGGCTTTGGCCTGTCAACTCCGGAATGTTTTCGTCGCGGATTGTTCTGGCGTAGTCCAGAAAACGCTCACCAAATTTCCGGGGACATTTGTAGAAGAAATAGCCTGCATTGAAATACAGGTACCGCCGCCAGTGGTCATGGGGTTGATCGGTGTCCAGCGAGCCTTCGAAATCCAACCCGAACCGGGCGTAAAGTGCGCGCCAGATACCGTCAAAACCGGGACCATACAGCGTTGGTTTGGGCCATGTCCCTTCAACTTTCAGTGACGCGCTGGGGCGGTCGAAGTCAAATGGGACGGATGTGATCTCGCCAGTGATCAGCGTGTCGGTGTCAAAGAACACAAAGGGCTCATCTTCCGGCAGGGCCATCAGCGCTTCGATCTTGTTGCCGTAGGGATAGCTTTCACCGAATACATGCGAGTCGAAGGGAAGAATTTCAGCATCCAGTTGTTTCAGGGCTTTCAGAACATCTTCGTCCTGAATGCGGGGATCCTGTTTCCAGCGTGGCCCCGGATTGGGTGTGACGACAAACAGTTTGCCCCCGAATTTCGGTGAAGAATGGCGCAGTGAAGCCGCAAACAACAGGGCCTCGTATTGCAGACGGTTGTTTTGACCGACGACCGCGACGTTGAATTTCTGTGACGTTGCCTGCATCTATGCCCGTTTCCCGACAGGTGTTTGACCATGCACCTTGAAGTTCGGATTACAGCAAGCGGCCCAAGGCGTCAAAAGCGGATAATTTGAAATTTCATCACGCGATCCCATTTCTTTCAGGGGTCGCTTCAGAAAGGGATACACATGCGGATCAATGCGGATTTCACCAAACGGGTCGCAGTACACTTTGACGAAAGTGAATGGGTCGCTTCTCCCGCAGCAGGGGTCGAGCGCAAAATGCTGGACCGGATTGGTGATGAGGTGGCCCGTGCAACAACCATTGTCCGCTTTGCGCCCGGCAGCACCTTTTCCGCCCATACCCATGACGGCGGCGAGGAATATCTGGTGCTGGACGGTGTATTTCAGGACGAGACCGGAGATTTTCCCGTCGGCAGCTATGTTCGCAACCCTCCAACTTCCTCGCACACTCCGTCCGCTGCCGAGGGCGCGACCATTCTGGTCAAGTTGCACCAGTTTGACCCGCAGGACCGGACCGAGGTTCGCCGCTCGATAAATGGCTATTCTGACGTACAGCTGTTCAAAGATGATCATGAGGACGTTTTTGTGCGGACATGGGCTGCTGGGGGCGTGGTCGAACTGGACGCGCGCGACGGCATGGAAGTGTTTGTCATAAGGGGCAGTTTCTCTGAATCGGGGGAAGAATTTTCGAAATGGGACTGGTTGCGCCTGCCTCCCGGAACGCACTCGCGGGCTGTTGCAGGGCCTGATGGGGCCCGAGTCTGGATCAAGTCCTGCCACCTTGGTGAAATGGTCTGAATGCTTTTCGGCCCTGAAATCAGCTAAAATGCCAATAAATCCGGGTTTAACGGCCCGGATTTTCGATTTTTTGACCATTTGGCAAATTTTACCAATTGATAAAAAATTTATTTGTGGCAAGCTGAGGTCATAACAAACATATCTACAGGGAGTAGAGTGATGGCACAGGGCCAGATGGCACCCGGCATCGTCGCGGGGCGGCTTTCAAGCGATGAGCTGACCTCGAATTTCACCGATCTGCATCCGCCATTGGCCCCGCATGAGGCCGCAGTTGCAGCAGACCGTTGTTATTTCTGCTATGACGCACCTTGCGTGACAGCGTGTCCGACAGACATCGATATTCCGCTATTCATCCGGCAGATTCAGGCCGGACAGCCCCAGGCTGCCGGGCGAACGATCTTTCAGCAAAACATTCTGGGCGGAATGTGCGCCCGTGTCTGTCCGACGGAAACACTGTGCGAGGAGGCCTGTGTTCGTGAGGCGGCCGAGGGCAAACCGGTCGAGATCGGACGGCTACAGCGCTTTGCGACAGATGATCTTATGTCCTCGGGCGCGCATCCGTTTGAACGTGCGGCATCGACCGGGAAAACGGTTGCTGTCGTGGGGGCAGGGCCTGCCGGTCTGGCCTGCGCCCATCGTCTTGCCATGCTGGGCCATGACGTGGTGATCCACGAAGGCAAGCCCAAACCGGGCGGTCTGAACGAATATGGGATTGCCGCCTATAAATCGACCAACAATTTTGCGCAGGCCGAGGTCGACTGGCTGCTGAAAATCGGTGGTATCACGATTGAAACCGGGTCGGTTCTGGGTGAAGGCATCTCACTGGATGGTCTGGTCGAAAACTACGACGCGGTGTTCCTGTCCATCGGGCTTGCCGGGATCAATGCCTTGCGCGCGTATGGTGTTGACAAGGACGGCGTGCGGGATGCCGTCGATTTCATCGCGGACGTGCGGCAAGCTGATGATCTTGCAAAGCTTCCTGTCGGTCGGAACGTCGTCGTTATTGGCGGAGGCATGACTGCCGTGGACGCGGCGGTAAAGTCCAAGTTGTTAGGTGCCGAAAACGTCACCATTGCCTATCGCCGGGGCCGCGACGCCATGGGTGCCAGCCGGTACGAGCAGGATCTGGCAGCCTCGCACGGGGTTCAGATTTTGACCAACGTGCAGCCGGTGGCAGTACACGGCAATGGAGCCGCTACCGAGATTGAGCTGGAATATACCTCGAGCCAGAACGGTCAGCTTACCGGAACCGGAGAGACGGTCCGGCTGCGGGCAGATCAGGTTCTCAAAGCCATCGGTCAGACGCTGGAAGGTGCGCCGGAAGGGCTGAAGCTGGACGGCAACAAGATCGCTGTCAGCGGTGCGGGACGCACTTCCGTGGCTGGTGTCTGGGCAGGTGGAGATTGCGCGGCGGGCGGCGAAGACCTCACCGTTACGGCTGTTGCTGAAGGCCGGGATGCTGCGATGGACATCCACGCGACGCTGGTTTCGTGATAGGATGGGGTATTCGCCCCATTCCTTTCGCTGCTGAGGTATTCCCATGTCCCAGATCGAACAAGCCGTAGCGCAACACTACACCACCGGAGCACTGGCCGACCGCGTTCGCGCGGCGCTTGAGGCCAGCGGTATCGATCCGGATGCGGCCACGGTCGCAGACCTGAAAGCGGGGGACGAGTTCCACACGGGCGGCGTTCTGGCGACCAACAACCTGTTTGCGCAGTTGTCGCCGACCCATGCGACCCGTGTTCTGGATGTCGGATGCGGTATCGGCGGAACCTCTCGCTATGTCGTGGATCGCTATGATTCGACAGTAACAGGCGTCGATCTGACACCGGAATTCGTTGAAACCGCCAGGGCTCTCAGCGATATGGTCGGGCATTCCTCGAAAACCAGCTTTCATGTGGGCAGCGCTTTGGAGATGCCGGTGCCGGATGCTGGGTTCGACCTGGCCGTCATGATGCATGTCGGCATGAACATAAAGGACAAGGCCGGACTGTTCGCCGAAGTGTCGCGGGCGCTTGCCAAGGGCGGTACTTTTGCCCTGTTCGATGTGATGGCCGGAGACGTGGACGAGCCGCTGGCTTTCCCTCTGCCGTGGTCCACTGTTGCCGAGACCTCGTTCGTGGATGCGCCGGATGTTTATAAGTCTGCGGCAAGCGCCGCGGGTTTTGAACTGGTGACAGAAACGGATCGCACCGAATTCGCGATACAGTTCTTTGAGGACGTCTTTGCAAAGATTGCCGAATCCGGCCCGGCACCACTGGGCATTCATCTGATGATGGGCGAGACGGCGCCCAAAAAGTTCCAGAACTACGTCAAAAACCTCAAGGCCGGGCGCATACGCCCGACCGAAATGATATTCAAAAAATCCGGCTGAGCCGGGAAGGGAGAAGCCATGGCCGATCTGACGACTAACTTTCTGGGCATTTCCAGCCCCAACCCTTACTGGCTGGCCTCTGCGCCGCCGACGGACAAAGAATACAATGTTCGTCGCGCGTTTGAGGCCGGATGGGGCGGTGTTGTGTGGAAGACGCTGGGGTCCGAGGGACCGCCGGTCGTAAATGTGAACGGCCCGCGGTATGGCGCGATTTACGGTGCCGACCGCCGTTTGCTGGGACTGAACAATATCGAACTGATCACCGACCGCCCGCTTGAGGTGAACCTCGAGGAAATGGCGCGGGTCAAGTCCGACTATCCGGATCGCGCCCTGATCGCTTCGATCATGGTGCCCTGCGAGGAAGAGGCCTGGAAAGCCATACTGCCGCGCGTGGCCGAAACCGGCGCGGACGGAATCGAATTGAACTTCGGTTGCCCGCACGGGATGAGTGAGCGCGGTATGGGGTCCGCCGTGGGGCAGGTGCCGGAATATATCGAGATGGTCACGCGTTGGTGCAAGCAATACTATGACCGTCCGGTCATCGTGAAACTGACACCGAATATCACCGACATCCGGAAACCCGCGGCGGCGGCCAGAAATGGTGGCGCGGACGCGGTGTCGCTGATCAACACGATCAATTCGATCACCAGCGTCAATCTTGACACGTTCAGCCCCGAACCCTCGATTGATGGCAAGGGCAGCCACGGAGGGTATTGTGGCCCTGCCGTGAAACCGATCGCCCTGTCGATGGTGTCCGAAATCGCACGGGCCGAGGCGACGCATGGCATGCCGATCTCGGGCATCGGGGGTGTCACCACATGGCGTGATGCGGCCGAGTTTATTTCGCTGGGATGTGGCACGGTGCAGGTCTGTACCGCTGCGATGACCTATGGGTTCAAGATCATCGATGAATTGACAGCAGGTCTGTCGGAATGGATGGATGAAAAGGGGTATACCAGCATTGATGAGGTGATCGGACGCGCGGTGCCCAATGTCACCGATTGGCAATACCTGAACCTGAACTACATCGCCAAAGCCAAGATCGATCAGGACCAGTGCATCAAATGCGGCCGGTGCTATGCCGCCTGTGAAGATACCAGCCATCAAGCGATTTCAATGTCGGATGACCGTGTGTTCGAGGTAAAGGATGACGAATGCGTCGCCTGTAACCTCTGCGTTGATGTCTGCCCGGTCGAAGGCTGCATTTCGATGGTGCCGATGGCGGCGGGTGAAATCGATCCGCGCACCGGGAAAGAAGTTCAGCCGACCTACGCGAACTGGACCACGCACCCGAACAATCCGATGGCCAAAGCAGCGGAATGATCGAGACAGGGAATATCCCTGAGGGGCCGCTGACGCGGCCCCTGAGTTCATGGTGTCAGGAGCTTTCGGTACAGCGTATCGACAAAGGGTTCTGCACCCTCAAACGGGTTTTCGTCGCCCAGAATAGCCCGCACCTGAACGTCGAAATCGGCATAATGCTGCGTCAGCGCCCAGATCGAAAACATCAGATGATAAGGGTGCAGCCGCGTGATTTTGCCCTGATCCATCCAGTTAGTGAGAATGGTGACCTTTTCGTCAACCAGTTGTTTGAGATCATTGGACAAAGCATCGTGAATGCGGGGCGCACCTTGCACAAGCTCATTGGCAAAAAGGCGGCTTTCCCGTGGTAGCTCCTGACTCATTTGCAGTTTCCGGCGAATATAGGACAGCATTTCCTCCATCGGATCACCGGTCTCATCCAGATCGTGCAAGGGCGCCAGCCAGGTTTCCAGCAAGCCCGAAAGCAATTCGGTGTGGATCGCCTCTTTCGACGCGAAATAGTAGAGGAGATTGGGTTTGCTCAACCCCGCCTCGGCGGCAATCTGATCGACGGTCGCCCCACGAAACCCGTGTGCGGAAAACACATTCAGGGCAGCCTCGAGAATCGCGGCTCGGTTCTTCTTCTGGATACGAGTCGGTGCGCGGTCTTTCGGCATGATTTCAGTGTGTCTCTTTTTTCGTCGGATAGGCACGGATTACACTGAAATTTCAGGCTTTGCCGCGCAATTTCTTGACTGATACCGAACCCGTGATAGCGTGAGTTTGACCAGTTGGTCAAATCAAGACACCAATAGCGAGCAAAATCGCAAGCAAACAGGGAATAAGACAATGGCAGCTCCGGCGCAGAATCTCAGGATCAATGGCGACAGGTTGTGGGACAGCCTGATGGAGATGGCTAAGATCGGTCCCGGTGTTGCGGGGGGGAATAACCGGCAAACTCTGACTGACGAAGATGCCGAAGGCCGCGCCTTGTTCCAGAAGTGGTGTGAAGAGGCTGGATGCACCATGGGTCTGGACCAGATGGGCAACATGTTTGCGCATCGTGAGGGCACCGATCCGGACGCTTTGCCGGTCTATGTGGGATCGCATCTGGATACGCAGCCGACCGGTGGAAAATATGACGGTGTGCTGGGCGTTCTGGGCGGGTTGGAAATTATCCGAACGCTCAACGATCTCGGGATCAAGACAAGACATCCCATCGTGGCGACCAACTGGACCAACGAGGAAGGGACGCGATATGCGCCTGCCATGCTGTCGTCCGGTGTCTTTGCAGGAATGCACACGCAGGACTGGGCGTATGACCGTGAAGACGCCGAGGGTAAGAAATTCGGGGATGAACTGAACCGGATCGGTTGGCGCGGCAAAGAAGAAGTCGGCGCGCGCAAGATGCGCGCTTTCTTTGAGTTGCATATCGAACAGGGCCCGATCCTTGAAGCCGAAGGCAAGGATATCGGCGTCGTTACCCACGGTCAGGGTCTGAGCTGGACACAGATCACGGTGACCGGCAAGGATGCCCATACAGGTTCGACTCCGATGCCGATGCGCAAGAATGCCGGACTTGCCATGGCGCGCATTCTTGAGAAAGTGGACGAAATCGCCTGGTCTCATGCACCGCATGCGGTTGGTGCTGCGGGGCATATTGACGTTTTCCCGAACTCGCGAAATGTGATCCCCGGAAAAGTCGTTTTCACGGTCGATTTCCGCTCGCCCGAGCTGGAGGTGATCACCGACATGGAAAACCGCCTGCGGGTGGCGGCGGAAGATATTGTCGAAGAAATGGGCCTGCAGATCGAATTCGAGAAAGTCGGCGGTTTTGATCCGGTTAAATTCGACGACGATTGCGTGTCTGCCGTGCGCGATGCGGCTGAAAGGTTGGGCTATTCGCATACCAACATCATCTCGGGCGCGGGGCATGATGCCTGCTGGATCAACCGTGTGGCCCCGACCGCCATGGTCATGTGCCCCTGTGTTGATGGGTTGAGCCATAATGAGGCTGAAGAGATCAGCAAGGATTGGGCAGCAGCCGGGGCAGATGTCCTGCTGCATGCCGTGGTCGAGACTGCCGAAATCGTGGAATAGGGGGCGCTGCCCCCGTCGCCCATTGGGCGACTCCCCCGGAATATTTTTGGCCAGATGAAGCAAGCGGCGCAGACCGCATCAGGGAGTTCAAAATGAGTACTGTTATCAAAAACGGAACCGTTGTCACCGCGGATTTGTCTTACAAGGCGGATGTATTGGTCGAAGGCGGCGTCATCACCGGGATCGGGATGGGTCTGAAAGGTGATAAAGAGCTGGATGCGACCGGCTGTTATGTGATGCCCGGTGGGATTGATCCGCATACCCATCTGGAAATGCCGTTCATGGGCACCTATTCCAGCGACGATTTCGAAAGCGGTACGCGGGCGGCCCTGGCGGGGGGCACGACGATGGTTGTTGATTTCGCGCTGCCCAATCCGGGTGAAAGCCTGCTGGATGCCCTGAAGCGCTGGGACAACAAATCGACACGGGCGAATTGCGACTACTCGTTCCACATGGCAGTGACATGGTGGGGTGAACAGGTATTTGACGACCTCAAGACCGTGATCGAGACGCGCGGCATCAACACGTTCAAGCATTTCATGGCCTATAAAGGCGCATTGATGGTGAATGACGATGAGCTTTACGCCTCGTTCAGGCGTTTGGCCGAACTGGGCGGAATCGCAATGGTGCATGCCGAGAATGGTGACGTTGTTGCCGAGCTGAGCGCCAAGCTGCTGGCCGAGGGGAACTCTGGCCCCGAAGCGCATGCCTATTCCAGACCACCGCAGGTGGAGGGTGAGGCCACCAACCGGGCCATCATGATAGCTGATATGGCGGGCGTGCCGCTTTATGTTGTTCATACATCCTGCGAAGAGTCTCATGAGGCCATTCGCCGGGCCCGAATGCAGGGCAAGAGAGTGTGGGGCGAACCGCTGATTCAGCATCTTACCCTGGATGAAAGTGAATATTTCAATCAGGATTGGGATCACGCCGCGCGGCGGGTCATGAGCCCTCCGTTCCGCAATAAGCAGCACCAGGACAGCCTGTGGAATGGCCTGCAATCAGGATCGCTGAGTGTTGTGGCAACCGACCATTGCGCCTTTACGACCGAACAGAAACGCTTTGGAGTTGGGGATTTCACCAAGATCCCTAACGGGACCGGCGGTCTGGAGGATCGGATGCCGATGCTGTGGACACACGGTGTGAATACCGGGCGCCTGACGCCCAACGAATTTGTAGCGGTGACTTCAACAAACATCGCCAAGATACTGAATTGCTATCCGAAAAAGGGCGCGATCCTTGTTGGAGCGGACGCAGATATCGTCGTATGGGATCCTGAGAAAACGAAAACGATCAGAGCCAGTACGCAGCAATCTTCGATCGACTACAACGTGTTTGAGGGCAAAGAGGTCAAAGGCTTGCCGCGCTTTACGCTGACCCGTGGACAGGTTGCGGTACATGATGGTGAAATCCGCACGCAGGAAGGCCATGGCGAGTTCGTTGCGCGCGAGGCAAATACGACCGTCAACAAGGCTTTGAGCGCGTGGAAAGAACTAACCGCCCCTCGGCCAGTTGAGCGGACAGGTATCCCGGCGACGGGGGTTTGATCCGTTGGGCCGCTATTTGGGCGGCCCCGGTACCACTCTTTTCAAGGCAGTAGAATGACCACTGAAAGCACGACCCAGCACGTCATCGAAGCAAGGCAGCTTGACCTCACCTTTCAAACCAATGACGGGCCTGTTCACGCGTTGAAAGACGTGAACCTGACGATCGACAAGGGTGAATTTGTTAGTTTCATTGGCCCCTCGGGCTGTGGGAAAACCACTTTCCTGCGCTGTATCGCGGCCTTGGAGTCACCGACCGGCGGGTCGCTGACTGTCAACGGAATGACAGCGGACGAAGCGCGGCGGAACAGGGCCTATGGGTATGTCTTTCAGGCAGCGGGCCTTTATCCCTGGCGCACCATCGCAAAGAACATCAAGCTGCCGCTTGAGATCATGGGCTATTCCGCGTCCGAGCAGGAAGAAAGGGTGAGAAAAGTCCTGGAACTGGTTGATCTTGAAGGGTTCGGTGGAAAATTCCCATGGCAGTTATCCGGTGGGATGCAGCAGCGCGCCAGCATCGCACGGGCCTTGGCCTTTGATGCTGATATCTTGTTGATGGATGAGCCGTTCGGCGCTTTGGATGAGATTGTGCGCGACCACCTGAACGAGCAGCTTCTGGCGCTTTGGGCAAGAACCGAAAAAACCATCGGTTTCGTGACACATTCGATTCCCGAAGCCGTATATCTGAGCACCAAAATTGTCGTGATGAGCCCGCGGCCGGGGCGGATTACGGATGTGATCGACAGCCCGCTGCCAAAGGAACGACCGTTGGACATTCGTGACACCCCAGAATTCATCGAAGTGGCCCATCGTGTTCGCGACGGGTTGCGGGCGGGGCATTCTTATGACGACTGATCCGGGGGCAGAAACCATCAGACGGGCCGTAGTAGGTGACGTGCCGGCTTGTGCCCGCGTGATTTACAATTGGGCCTCGCAGACGGACTGGATGCCTGATGAAATGCCGGTGGAGGAATTGGCGGCCTTGATCCGCGATGTGTTCGACAGCCGTGAGATCTGGGTCGCGGGTGATCCGGTTGATTGCTACATGTCCGTTGATCCGGCACAGAGTAAAATCGGTGCGTTGTATTGCAGCCGGACGGGGCAGGGAATTGGCAAGTGTTTCGTTGACAAGGCGAAGGAGGGTCGGACCCACCTTTGGCTGACAACACACAAACCCAATCAGGCGGCGCAGAGGTTTTACCGCCGTGAAGGGTTCGATGTAACCGCCGAAGAACTGCCTGCACCGCCAGACACAGTGCCCGTCTTTCGTATGGAGTGGCACGCATGAAGCAGATCATCGCCGTTTTCACCGTCGTCGCCGTGATCGTTCTGTTCTGGTATGCCGCTTGCGTTCCAATGAACATCAAAGGGGTTTTGACCGAACTTGAACGTGGTGGAGCCGAGGTTCAGCCGCCCACCGCAAGCGCGCGCCGGGATCTGGGAGAGTTCGGTCTGGTTCTGGATAATTCGTTCGCGATTCCAGTAACTTGGGAGCAGGGCAAGCCCCGTTTGCCATCACCTCATCAGGTGGCGACTGAACTGTGGGATACAACTGTCCTGAAGAAAATCAACTCGAAAAGATCGCTGATCTTTCATGGGTGGGTGACACTCAGCGCTACGATTCTGGGCTTTGTCATCGGGACCGGGCTGGGAGTCTTGTTGGCCGTTGGGATCGTGCATAGCCGCGTGATGGATTTGTCGGTCATGCCATGGGCTATCGTGAGCCAGACGATCCCGATTATCGCTCTGGCACCGATGATTATCGTGGTCCTGTACTCGGTTGGGGTTCAGGGGATCATTCCCAAAGCGATCATCTCAGCGTATCTGAGCTTTTTTCCGGTTGTTGTAGGCATGGTCAAAGGGTTGCGCAGCCCTGACGCGATGCAACTTGACCTGTTGCGGACCTATAATGCCAGCCAATCCCAGGGGTTTTGGAAACTGCGCTTGCCTGCGTCGATGCCATACCTGTTCACCTCGTTGAAAATCGGTATTGCGGCATCGCTGGTCGGCGCAATCGTGGGCGAGCTGCCGACAGGCGCTGTCGCAGGATTGGGCGCTCGGTTGCTGGCAGGCAGTTACTATGGTCAAACCGTGCAGATATGGTCAGCGCTTTTTGCAGCAGCCATTCTGGCCGCGTGCCTGGTCGGTTTGCTGGGATTGATTGAACGGTCGGTTCTGAGGCGAATGGGGATGGCGCAATGATGTTGGTTGTCTTTGCTTTGCTGCTGTGGGCCTTCGGCTGGTGGTTGAACAGCCGATTGGCCAGTGGCCCGCAAGCCGACAGCCAGATGGTACGCTTCCTGGCACCGGTGATTTTTGGTCTGACCATCGTCGGAGCCTGGGAGCTGGTGGTCCGCGGGCTTGAAGTGCCGCTGGTCATTCTGCCTGCACCCTCCGCCATAGCGGTGCGATTTGCAGGTAGCCTTGACATTCTTTGGGCCGACTTTGTTCAGACGATCCTGAAAGGCGCGCTCAGCGGATATGTCATCGGCTGTGGATCGGCCTTCCTTATAGCGATTGCTGTTGATCGGTGGGATTTCCTGCGTTTGGGGCTATTGCCAGTCGGGAATTTCGTCGCGGCTTTGCCTATTGTGGGGACGGCACCCATTCTGGTCATGTGGTTCGGGTTTGATTGGCATTCCAAAGCGGCGGTGGTCGTTGTGATGGTGTTCTTTCCGATGCTGGTCAACACCGTGGCCGGTCTGCGCGAGGCCACAGCGATGCAGCGTGACTTGATGGAAACCTATGCTGCAAGTTATTGGCAGAGCTTTCTGAAGTTGCGGTTGCCTGCGGCGATGCCTTTCATTTTCAACGGGTTGAAGATTTCGACAACTTTGGCTTTGATTGGCGCCATCGTGGCTGAATTCTTCGGATCGCCAACACTCGGTATGGGATTTCGGATATCCACCAGCGTCGGTCAATTGTCGTTGGACATGGTCTGGGCCGAAATCGTTGTTGCCGCTATCGCAGGTACGGCCTTTTATGGCCTGGTGGCGGGAATCGAAAAAGTGGTGACGTTCTGGCACCCCTCACAACGCGGATAAGACGAAGAAAATCAACAGACCCTGAAAATCGGGGCGCAACAAGCAACTAGGAGAAATGAAGATGAACAAGCTATTCAGCGGGGCGGTTGCCGCCTTTGGTCTGGCAGCCAGTACGGCGCTGGCGGCGGATGAAGTGACACTGCAACTGAAATGGGTCACGCAAGCACAATTCGCGGGCTACTACGTTGCCAAGGACAAGGGCTTTTACGAGGAAGAAGGGCTGGACGTTACCATTCTGCCCGGCGGGCCTGACATTGCTCCGACACAGGTGATTGCGGGCGGCGGTGCTGATGTGACCGTTGAATGGATGCCTGCCGCTCTGGCCGCACGTGAAAAAGGGTTGCCGTTGGTGAACATCGCCCAGCCGTTCAAAAGCTCGGGCATGATGCTGACCTGCTGGAAAGATGCCGGTATTTCGTCGCCCGAGGACCTGAAGAACCGCACGCTGGGCGTCTGGTTCTTTGGCAATGAATTCCCGTTCATGAGCTGGATGAGCCAGTTGGGCATCAGCACTGATGGGAAAGGCGACAACGGTGTGGAAGTTCTGAAACAGGGCTTCAACGTCGACCCGCTGCTGCAACGTCAGGCGGATTGCATCAGCACCATGACCTACAATGAATACTGGCAGGTCATCGATGCCGGTGTCAGCCCGGATGAACTGGTAACCTTCAAATACGAAGACCAGGGTGTCGCGACGCTGGAAGACGGTCTTTACGTTCTGGAAGAAAATCTCAGCGATGCGGCGTTCACCGACAAGATGCAGCGGTTTGTGCGCGCCTCGATGAGAGGTTGGAAATACGCCGAGGAGAACCCCGATGAAGCGGCAGATATCGTGCTGGAGAACGATGCAACGGGTGCGCAGACAGAAGAGCATCAGAAACGCATGATGGGTGAGATCGCCAAGTTGACCGCAGGTTCGAACGGCGCGCTGGACCCGGCGGATTTTGATCGCACCGTTGGTACTCTGCTGGCCGGAGGTTCTGATCCGGTGATCACCAAAACACCCGAAGGGGCCTGGACGCATCAGATCACGGACGCTGCTCTGAACTGACGCCAACGGTTCATCTGAGTGAAAAAAAACGCGGTCCCAATCGGGGCCGCGTTTCGTATTCGGGATGTCGGAATTGTGTCTGTACTTGGCATCGAAAAGAAGTAGTATTTCCCTGTAATCTAGCGCGTTCTGTACGAAGCGTAGATAACTAGGAAGAAAATGCAGGAATTTTCATCAGAATTCAGCGCTGCGATCGCCTTGATCCTCGGGGGAGATTCTGAGCTGTGGGCAATTGTGTTGTTGTCTCTGAAAGTGTCCGTGTTTGCGGTGCTGGTTTCTGCTCTGATCGGAATGCCCGTGGGGGCTGCGTTGGCCGTCGCCCGGTTCCCCGGCCGCAGGATGCTGATCGTCCTGATGAATGCACTGATGGGGTTTCCGCCGGTTGTCGTGGGCCTGCTGATCTATCTGATGCTGTCCCGTTCCGGTCCCCTTGGGGTGCTTGAGCTTTTGTACACTCCGACTGCCATGATCATTGCGCAGGTCGTTTTGGTCACCCCCATTGTCGCGGCTTTGACGCGACAGGTTGTTGAGATGCTGGCTGAGGAATATTCCGAACAGCTGCGCTCCTTGGGTGTGTCACGGCTGGCCTCGGTGCCGGTTTTGTTGTGGGATGCGCGACTGGCACTTGTCACGGCTTTGCTTGCAGGTTTTGGACGCGCCATCGCCGAGGTGGGCGCGGTTATCATCGTTGGCGGAAACATCAATCATGTGACCCGCGTGATGACGACGACCATTGCGCTTGAAACGTCGAAGGGAAATCTGTCTCTGGCATTGGCGCTGGGGGCGATCCTGATCGGAATTGCAGTTGCCGTAAACGCGATGGTCAGCGCGGTCAGTTTGCGGGCCGAACAGGAGGGGTTGCGCCATGCGTGACGTGACCTGTGACATGTCGAACTGTCTGACAGTTGAAAACTTGCAAATTCGCAGCAACGGCAAGGTTTTGCTGGATGTTCCTTCATTGGTTATGGATGGTCTGGGGCCGACGTTGCTTCTTGGCCCCAACGGTGCGGGCAAAAGCCTGTTGCTGCGGTGTTTGCATGGCCTGATCTCGCCGGATCGCGGGCGGGTGGTGCAGGATGGAAACCCTCTGGGCGCCGCGCAGAAAGCGCGCCAAGCCATGGTGTTTCAGAGACCGGTTCTGTTGCGACGGTCTGTTGCTGCAAACCTGGGCTTTGTCCTCAAACGACAGGGCATTGGGCGAACAGCAAGAAAGGCACGTATCACCGAGTTGCTGGCCGAAGGCGGGCTGGATGGTAAGGCCCGGCAATCCGCCCGATCACTGTCGGGCGGCGAGGCCCAGAGGCTGGCCATATTGCGTGCCTTGGCGCTGGAGCCCGAAACACTGTTTCTGGACGAACCGACCAGCGCCCTTGATCCCGGCGCGACACAGATGATCGAACGTATGGTTCTGCGCGCCTCTGCGCGGGGTGTACGGATCGTGATGGTGACACATGATATTGGTCAGGCCCGTCGTTTGGCCTCGGATGTGGTCATGATGCAGGGCGGTCTTGTGGTTGAACACGGTCCCGCAAAACAGGTTTTGGATACCCCGGTAAGCGAAGCATCGCGCCGCTACCTCGCGGGTGGATTGGTTACTTAAAAGATAAAACGGAGAGTATGATGTTCCGCGCAATATTTCGGGCAGCAGTGATAGCCCTTGGTCTGTCGGCAAGTGCGGCCAGGGCAGAGACTCCGTTCATTGTCGTTCAATCTACGACATCCACCCAGAACTCGGGGCTGTTGGACTATATTCTGCCGTGGTTCGAGGCCGATTCGGGCATTGACGTGCGCGTCGTGGCCGTAGGAACAGGTCAGGCAATTCGCAACGCAGTGAACGGTGACGGTGACGTCCTGCTGGTTCACGCCAAATCCGCCGAAGAGAAATTCGTCGCTGATGGATATGGCGTGGAGCGGAGGGACCTGATGTATAACGATTTTGTATTGGTGGGCCCCAAGGCAGATCCTGCCGGAATTCGCGGTGGTGCCGAAATTTTGAACGCTCTTGCTGCGATCGCAAGCGCTGAAGCCCCGTTTGCATCGCGCGGAGATGACAGTGGAACGCATAAGGCCGAGCTGCGGCATTGGTCTGCCGCGGGGCTGGATCCAACCGGCGCATCCGGAAGTTGGTATCGGGAAACCGGGTCGGGTATGGGGGCAACGCTGAATGTGGCCAGCGGCATGAACGCGTATACTCTGACAGATCGGGCGACGTGGCTATCCTTTGGTAACAGAGGCAATCTTGAGATCCTGGTCGAAGGTGATCCGCGTCTGTTCAACCAATATGGTGTGATCCTCGTAAATCCCGAAAAGCATCCCCATGTGCGCGCTGCCTCTGGACAGCGGTTCATCGATTGGTTGACCGGGCCGGACGGGCAGGAGGCGATCGCCTCTTTCCGACTGGACGGTCAGCAGGTGTTTTTCCCCAATGCGCAATAAGTTGGCCTGCGGCCAGCCCCTGCGGGGCGAGTATTTTTGAAAAGATGAAGGCGCGGGTGGAAGCTCACCCGCTGGCCCCATTGTGGTGGATCGTGCCAAGACCAGACAGGTCATAGCCGCCGAATTCGCTTGCCCGCTGGGCGAATTGACCCGAGCGCAACAGGGTTAGCAGTTTCTGTATTGGCGGATCGAAGAAGGCCCGGCGCCAGATCGCGAGGTCCAGCCGCTCGGAATGAGTAGGGACAAAACCCAAGTTGTAGAGCCCGGCTAGGGCGCCAAGCCCAAAACCGGCCTCGGCCTTCCGGTCATGCAGGGCGATGGCCAGCTCTTCTTCTGTGCGTGCGCAGCCTGGTCGAATGTCCAGATCATCCCGGCTCAGACCGTGGGCATCAAGTTGGGAGTCAAACAGGCGCTGGCTTGCCGCACTGTCCTGACGTAGCATGACGGTGCGAGACTTGAGGTCGTCAAAAGAATTGATGTCGGATATGCCCGGGGCAAGAAGCAATCCACGCTCACGTCGGGCGATTTCAAACAGGATCACCGGGGCTTCGCCCAAAGTGTCAAGCAGGGATTCTTTGTTGAATCCGCCATTTTCGTGGATGTGCAGCACAGCGGCCTGCGCGCTGCGTTTGCTGAGCCTGATCAGCCCGTCAAAAGAACCGTCGTAATAGGTGGCCAGCCCCGATCCACTTTCACGTAACGCCCAGTCCAGCAAGGGATCGTGGCTGCCCGCTATGATCGGGGGCAGGGGCGGTTCGGCGACCTGAGGACCGGATCGCGACGCGTTGAGCCAGGCAATGATCTCGGCCCGCGGAAACAACAGCTTACCCATGGCGCGCACGCACGGTATTTCGCCTGACGAGGCAAGGTCATAGGCCTTCCGCTCGCCAATGCGCAGCAGATCGGCCAGTTCACGGGTGGTCAGATATTGCGGCATTCAGTCGAGGCGCACGGCGGTGCCGGATGTTGTGTCAGCGGTACTGAATCCGATTTGTTCCAGCACAAACGGGGCTGCGCCTGCAATAACGACCATCGCGGCGACGGCGGCGAGAAAGGCTTTCATGGGCTCCTCCGGTTCAGTTCCGGTCAGTTGTTGCGCGACGCAGAAAAGCGATAAGATCCTGGCGATCCTGTGCTTTGGCAATCCGCTGCATCGGCATTTTCGACCCCGGAATGTAGTGGTCTGGCCCTTCGTCGAAAAGGGCATTTATCGTTTCGTCATTCCAAATGATATCAGAGCCTTGCAATGTATCCGAGTACAAATATCCGCGAACTGTGCCGGCCGGACGTCCAAATACACCGTGCAGGGTGGGGCCTGCACGTCGTGCATTATCGGAGGACAGGCTGTGACAGATCGAACATTTGCGCGCAAACTGGCGTTCTCCGTTGTCCATCTCATCAGGATTTTTCAGGAAACTCGGTTCTGCCGAGGCCATCTGGTGTTGGCCGGACAACGCGTCCACAGGCCAGCTGTACATCGCCTCGTCAAGTCCGCCCGCATGGATGCTTTTACCGTCTGCGGAAAATGCCAAAGCCCAGACCGGACCGCGCAACGTGGCGCGAAAATCCTGTGCAATGCGCCAATCGACGGTGTCGATGACCATAATATACCCTTCGCCATCGCCTACGGCCAAGAGTCTCCGATCCGGGCTGAGTGCAAGGGCAAGGATCGGGCGGCGGTCCAGTGTGAAGTCGCGCTCTTCCCCGGTGGCAAGGTCAAGGATACGCGTAACACCGTCAACCGCACCATAGGCGATCCAGTTATCCTGTGCATTCAGGGCCAGTTCATTGATGCCGAACCCGTGCTCGACCAGACGCCTTGTTTCCTGCCTGCTGGATACATCCCATAGCCGCAAAGCGCCGTCGACGCCCGCCGAATAAAGCTGCGTGCCGTCAGGTGAGAATGCGACCGCGTTTACGCCACTGCCAGTCGGTCCAAGCCGCGCGGGTTCTGTGCCATCGACAGGCCACAGGCCGATTGTTCCATCCCAGCTGGCCGTGGCAATAAGGGTTTCTGACGTGGCAAGGCCGACAATCTTGCCCTTGTGTCGGCCAATGACTTCACCGCTGGGCCATTTGCGCAGGGTGAAATCGTCCCCAGCAGAATAGAAAGCGGAGCCGTTGAACGCGACTGCGTTCACCGCCGCTTCGTGCCCTTCGAACCAATCTGGCTTTTGCCCGGTCCAAAGACCCACAGAGTTGTCGAAACTGGCTGTTGCGATGCGACCGTCTGGCGCGGTGGCAATGCCCATAATGGGGCCGCCATGCCCTTTCAGTGTAAAGAACTCTGCCACGGCAGGCAGGGGCACCAGCGCCAGCGCCAGAACCAGCCCACGCATCTATTCAGCGGGTGAGGCGGCTGCTTTGCCAGCCTCTTTTTCCTGCACCTCTTCCAGCCAGAGCGAGTGATGCTCGCGCGCCCATTGTTCCTCGACCTCGCCGGTTCCCATGGCGTCAAATGCGCCCTCCATACCGACCGAGCCGAGATAGATATGCGCAACGATGATCGCGATGAACACATAGGCAATCATGACATGCCAGACTTGGGCGAATTGCATCTCTTCCTGCGGTGACATCTGCACCGGCAAGGTCAGACCCAGCGCCTGAGGAACGCCCGTGGCGTTTGCGACCGAGAAGGTCTTGGCGAACAGGGGCAACTCGAACGGAAACAGCAGTGATAAGCCGGACAGACTGATTGACACGCCCAGCAGGATGCAGGCCCAGAAGATGATCTTCTGCCCCGCATTGAATTTCCGGGCGGGCGGGTGGTTGCCCTTGGTGAACAGGCCCCCGCCAGCGGCCAGCCATTTCAGGTCAGTGCGGTTGGGGATGTTATGAGCAATCCAGTTCACCGTGACGATGATCAGACCCAGCATAAAGGCCCAGGCCAGATTGTTATGCAGCCACTTGCAGCCTTGTGCGATGGTGGCGAAACCTTCCTTGCCGAAGACCGGGATCAGGAAGTCGCGGCCATAGAGCGTGAGCAAACCAGTAATGCCGAGGATCAGGAACGATCCTGCAAACAGCCAATGGCCAAAACGTTCAATCCCGTTGAAACGGGTGACTGTGCGGCCCGTTTTCTCTCCATCGATGTGGATTTTCCCACGGATCAGGAAGAACAGCAAAATGATGCCCAACATCCCGGCGATGATGTAAGTGCCATATTCGCGCAGCGGTCCGGTGCGGAAATTCAGCCACCACATGCCACCATCCTGTATCAACACGCTAGCAGCGGGGCCGTTTGACGACACGGTCACATCGGCCGAACCATAGCGCAACGCACGGTACACATCGCTGTTCGATGCAACACCACGGGTGCCAAGCTGCCCCATCAGACCCTCGACATTGCTCTGGCCGGTATTGTCGGAGCGATAAGCGTTATCCACCTTCTCACCACGTTGCCGGGCGAGGATGTCTTCGAGGGTCGTCGCTCCGCCGGTTCCCGCCCTTTCAGGTATGGCGGTGCTGTCATCGGTCGTTTGGGCGGCACCCGAAAAGGTAAGCCCAAGGGTGAACAGAAAAGCGATGAGAAAGCGGAGCATCTGAACCTCGGTCAAATTCCAAGATCGGACAACCCGCGCTGAGCGGGTTGTCCATTGCTTTGTGCAGACAGCGGCTTAGCCGTCTTTCTGGTCGTAGGCAGTACCCCAGCCCCAGGCGCCCGAGCCGAAACCGCGCGCCACGACGCGTTCACGGTAAACAGCCGACACCACGTCGCCGTCACCGGCAAGCAGGGCCTTGGTGGAGCACATTTCGGCGCAGATGGGCAGTTTGCCCTCGGCGATCCGGTTGCGACCATATTTGGCGAACTCTGCGGTCGAGTGGTTTTCTTCGGGACCACCAGCGCAGAACGTGCATTTGTCCATCTTGCCGCGTGAACCGAAATTGCCCGCCTGCGGGTATTGCGGCGCGCCAAACGGGCACGCGTAAAAGCAATAACCGCAACCGATGCACAGGTCCTTGGAGTGCAGGACAACACCTTCTTCGTTCTGATAGAAGCAGTCGACCGGGCACACCGCCATGCAGGGTGCGTCCGAACAATGCATACAGGCCACCGAGATCGAGCGTTCGCCCGGGTTGCCGTCATTGATCGTCACCACCCTGCGGCGGTTGATACCCCAAGGTACCTCATGCTCGTTCTTGCACGCGGTTACGCAGGCGTTGCATTCGATGCAGCGTTCAGCGTCGCAGAGAAACTTTGCTCTAGCCATTAATCGTCCTCCTTACGCTGCCGAGATCTTGCAGAGAGTACACTTGGTCTCCTGCATCTGGGTCACTGAATCATAGCCATAGGTCTGGGCGGTGTTGGAACTTTCGCCCAGAACATAGGGGTCAGCACCGGCGGGGTATTTGTGCCGCAGATCCTCGCCCTGGAAATGGCCGCCAAAGTGGAAAGGCATGAAGGCGACACCGGCACCAACCCGATTGGTCAGCATCGCCATCACCTTGACCTTGCCGCCTTCCGGACCTTCGACCCAGACCTGTTGTCCGTCCCGAATGCCAAGGTTGTTGGCATCGCGCGGGTTGATCTCGACGAACATATCCTGCTGAAGTTCAGCAAGCCATGGGTTAGACCGGCTTTCGTCACCACCGCCTTCATATTCGACCAGACGACCAGACGTCAGGATTATCGGGTAATCCTTTGAAAAATCGTTCTTTTGGATCGAAGCATAGAGGGTGGGCAGGCGATAGGAGTGCCGATCCTCGTAGGTCGGATAGTCCGCCACCAGATCACGCCGGTTCGTATAAAGCGGCTCGCGATGCAGTGGGATCGGATCCGGGAAGGTCCAGACGACCGCGCGGGCCTTGGCGTTCCCGAAGGGCGCGCAGCCATGCTTGATCGCCACCCGCTGGATACCACCTGAAAGGTCGGTTTTCCAATTGGTCTCGGGGCCTGCAACGGCATCGATTGCAGCGCGTTCTTCAGCCGTCAGGTCACCGTCCCAGCCAAGATCCATCAGCATCTGCATCGTGAATTCAGGGTATCCGTCCTGAATTTCTGATCCAACGCTATAGACCCCTTCGGCCAGCAGGTTGTCGCCATCGCGTTCCACACCGAACCGGGCGCGGAAGGTCAGGCCACCTTCGGCCACCGGTTTGGACATGTCATAG
Source organism: Ruegeria sp. BHSA123 (assembly GCF_059613425.1). Taxonomy (NCBI): domain Bacteria; kingdom Pseudomonadati; phylum Pseudomonadota; class Alphaproteobacteria; order Rhodobacterales; family Roseobacteraceae; genus Ruegeria; species Ruegeria sp. BHSA123. The sequence continues at coordinate 44,205 of NZ_JBXWSL010000014.1, forward strand.
AGGTTCGGTGTCCCCGTATGACCCATCTCAGCGGTTCCCCAGCAGGGCCACGGCAGACCATAGTATTCGCCGTCGTTTGGTCCACCAATGGCCTGCAGCGTGGTTCTGTCGAACGTGTGCTGATTGGCCATATGGCTTTTCAGACGTTCCGGCGACTGCCCGGTATAGCCGATGGTCCAGAGGCCCGAGTTGAACTCACGCGTTATGCTTTCAACATTCGGGGTCTCGGGGTCTTCCATCTCGATATTGCGGAACAGGCGATCCGCCCAACCGAACTTGTTGGCGAACTTGGCCATGATGACCTCGTCCGGCAGGCTTTCGAACAGCGGTTCGACGACCTTGTCACGCCACTGTAGCGAGCGGTTTGACGCGGTGACCGAGCCACGGGTTTCGAACTGCGTACAGGCGGGCAAAAGGTAGACGCCATCGGTGCGGTCATGCAGAACGGCCGAGACAGTGGGATACGGGTCGATCACGACCAGCATGTCCAGCTTTTCCATTGCCGTTTTCATTTCCGGACCCCGCGTTTGCGAGTTCGGCGCGTGACCCCACAGAACCATGGCACGGACATTGTTGTCCTGATCCATGTTCGCAGGATCTTCCAGAACACCGTCGATCCAGCGGGATACCGGGATACCGCTTTCATTCATCAGCGGTTTGTCCTTGCCGTCTTTGCCCTTGATCGTGGCGAACTGGCCCTTCAGCCAATCCAGGTCTTCACCCCAGACGCGGCTCCAGTGGCCCCATGCGCCCGCGGACAGGCCGTAATAGCCGGGCAGGGTATGGGACAATACACCAAGGTCTGTCGCGCCCTGCACGTTGTCGTGGCCGCGGAAGATATTGGTGCCACCACCCGAGGTACCCATATTGCCCAATGCAAGCTGAAGCACGCAATAGGCGCGGGTGTTGTTGTTGCCGTTGGTGTGCTGTGTGCCGCCCATGCACCAGATGACTGTGCCGGGGCGGTTGTTCGCCATAGTTCGGGCAACGCGTTTCAGTTGCGAGCCAGGCACGCCGGTGACGCGTTCTGTTTCTTCAGGCGTCCATTTGGCCACCTCATCCTGAATCTGGTCCATGCCCCAGACCCGGGTGCGGATGAATTCTTTATCCTCCCATCCGTTGTCGAAGATGTGCCACAGGATGCCCCAGATCAGCGCAACGTCTGTGCCCGGGCGGAAACGGACATATTCATCCGCATGGGCCGCGGTGCGCGTAAATCGCGGGTCGCAGACGATCAGCGGTGCGTTATTCTGCTCTTTCGCGCGCAGAACGTGCAGCAGAGAGACAGGGTGCGCCTCAGCCGGGTTGCCGCCGATGATGAAGATGGCGCGCGAGTTGTGGATGTCGTTATACGAATTGGTCATGGCGCCGTAGCCCCATGTATTCGCAACACCCGCAACCGTGGTCGAGTGGCAGATACGGGCCTGATGGTCCACGTTGTTCGTGCCCCAGTAGGCGGCGAATTTGCGGAACAGATAGGCCTGTTCGTTATTGTGCTTTGCAGAGCCCAGCCAATACACGCTGTCGGGCCCGGATTCTTCGCGGATCGACATCATGCCATCGCCGATCTCGTTGATCGCCTCTTCCCAGCTAATGCGCTTCCACTCGCCGCCTTCCTTTTTCATCGGATATTTCAGTCGGCGTTCACCATGGGCGTGCTCGCGAACCGAGGCCCCCTTGGCACAGTGTGCACCCAGGTTGAACGGGCTATCCCAGCCGGGTTCCTGCCCGACCCAGACACCGTTCTGCACTTCGGCAACGACAGTACAGCCGACCGAACAGTGGGTGCATACGGATTTGATGTTTTCAACGGCCTGTTTGGCCGCCGTCTGGGCACTGGCTGGCGTCACGGTTCCACCTGTGGCGCTGATCGCGGCAAGGCCGCCGATCGTCAGGCCCGAGCCACGCAGGAATGCGCGGCGATCGACGGTTTTCTCGCCGACCTGGGACAGGATACTTGTCCGCTGGGGGCGTCTCGCAACCCCGTTGGTCTTTTTCCTAAGCATGTCTTTCCTCCCTTGCGCGCCGTGTAAGCCACGGCTGGCTTGGTACTGCTGAAACCGACGTCAGGGCCAATCGCAACCGTCTGTCGGGTGTGAGAGCGTCCGATCCTAGAACCGGGTGCTCTCGATGTAGGCGCGTGTATGCGCAGTATCCTGAATGCGGGTTTCGTCGGCCGGCAGCGCGGCGGCTTCGGCCTTCCCGGTCAGGCTGGCGGCGGCAACGGCAGCGGGTGCTGCGGTTCCGGCCAGTTTGAGGAAGTCACGGCGGGTGGCGCCTTCTTCCTTGGTCTTGCTCATGGGAACCTCCTTTCCCAATTGCGGTTTGGCGCCCATAGGACACCGGCGATGTGCGGGTTACCCCGCCGTCATCCGGAACGCTTCGCGCTCGATCTCCATGAACACCCGACCGGCAGTGCCGACGGATGCATAAAGAACCGAGTTCTCGGCTGCTTCCAAATCCGAATAGAAATGCGTGGCCCAGGGGCCGATATGCTTGCTCCAGAATGCCTTTTGGTCATCCAGGGATGCCGGGCTGCCAAAACGCCCGACGACCATTCCGGCCATCATCTCCATCAATGAGGCGATGTTATCTTCGGGCTCGAACACGTTTTGGGCACGTGTGATCCCGCGAACCGCCATGTCATTGCGCAGCTGAGCCAAGGGTTTCTCGTTCAGGAAGCCCGTCAGGTAGAAACTGGCGTAAGGCAGCAACTCACCCCGGCCCAATCCGATGAATAACGCATTGAATTCCCGTTCGGCAGCGGCTGGCTTGGTGACCTTGGCAACCCGCGCCATGGATTGAATGGCCTTGCCGAGATCCGTGTCATCTCCGACCAGACCAGCCATTTGGTTCAGCAACATCTGGTCCGGAGGACCTGCCAGTAACAGACCCAGAAAGTTATAGAAATCCGCGCGCAGGCGATCCTCGGCTGAAACATCCAGAGTGTGCGCGTCACTTGCGGTCATTCGGTCATCCTTCAAATTCAAATGTCATTCGACGTGGAGACGGGGGACGGTCGACTTCTTCCGGCTCTTCCACCTGAACCACTGAAACCGGCTGTGGCACGGGATCGGGGTCAACTGGCACGACCTCTGGTTCAGAGAGCGTATCAGTTTCGATTTCGTTTTCTTCCGTTTCTTGCGCGTCGGCGGCCAGCGCTTCGACATGCGCCAGCATGCCTTTTCCAACTTGATAGGCGGTTTGGATGTTTTCGATCACGCAGGCCGCATCGGTATAGTCCTCGCCGTAATCGACCAGCCCGTCGACATTGGCTAGAACAGGGTTCAACCGCCACAGCCGACGCAGGGCGCGGCGCTGCAGGCGATCAGGCACTGCCTTGGACATAAAGCCCGAAACATCATCGCCGGGTCCGAGGGTATCCGGATCGGGAAGGTTGAATTCGGCCAAAATCTCGGCGTCACTCTTTTCTTCAAGTTCGGTGTGATGTGCTGCGATCACCCGTTCTTCGAGGGCCATCGCCTCGGCTTCAGCTTCGGCCTGAACGGCTGCCTTCCGGCGCGACCAGAAATCACGCCGCTCTGTCATTGCAGCACCCGTCTCGGCGAGCGGTACACGTCCGATGCCTGCCGGATACGTGCATCACCTTTGCCGTCTTCAACCAGATCCGTCCGCTTCTTGTCGCGACGGCGCTTGACGAACACTTCGTGCTGGTGATGTTTCAGGGTGAAATCCCGCACCCAGGCGATCAGCCCTTCGGTCATTGGGATTTTCTCGACAATTTCTTCGCCGGTATCTGCGTAATCCTGCCCCTGGAACGGAGAAGCGGTGATCAGAACTGCATTCAGCGGCGTGTCGCCCTTCAGCTCATTCCGCAGTACAAGATAGATCGAGGGCTGCCCGTCCGACAGGTTGACCAGATAGGCTTCGGTCTCGTCCGCCCAAAGAGTCAGAGGAAGGGTGGCAGCGTGGTATTCGACCGCCTCGCCTTCGCGGCGCAGTTCCTGCCAATCGGCTGGCCCTGCACCAGGCAACACGGCGACCGCGCGCCAGTTCCAGCGGGCCCAACGCGTGACCCCGGGTGTTTTGCGCACAATGACGCCAACCGGCATGTCGATCTGGCTTGCGGCCTTGGCCACTGGATCCTCCCCGAAAGGCTCTCCACTGCCTTTCCACGTCCACTATGGTACACAAAATAGCCACGTGCCAAGCCCGTGCGTTAATACTTTGGTCGTATTCCCGGTAGCGTCTTCGTGATCAAAGCCTGAGAAGGCTTTTGTTTTATGGGATTTTGCCGCGAAATTCTGCCCGGCGCCCTGCACGCTGCGCAGGGTTGAAGTTGCTTCATCGGGAATGCAGCCTAAAGTGCAGAGGATCGGGACTGCTTCCCGAGGGAGGGGACATGGGCACGAAACTTTTGCTCTGCGATTGCGCGGGAACTCAGGCGCTGGATCCGGACAGGATCGAAAGCGCCTGCGGAATTTCCTGTTCAAAGGTGCATACCGCGCTTTGTACAAAAGAACTGCAATCCGCTGCGGCCTTGATTCAAGAGGGCGATACCGTCATCGCCTGTCTGCAAGAACAAGAGGTGTTCCGGTCGCTTGCCGAAGATATGAATATCGAGACCCCCGGCTTTGTCGACCTGCGGGATCGCGCTGGGTGGTCCGATCAGGGCGCGGATGCGACGGCCAAAATGGCTGCCTTAGCCGCCGAAGCGTTCCTGCCGCAACCCGTGACGCCCAGCGTTGATGTCATCAGCGAAGGCACGTGTTTCATCATGGGTCCGGGCACCGTTGCCTTTGGACTGGCGGAAAGGTTGGCCCGGACACTGGCTGTAACCGTTCTGGTCACAGATCAGGCTGAGCCGGACTCTCGGGCCTTCGACGTCATTCGGGGACAGTTGCGGTCTGTTTCGGGTGCTCTGGGTGGGTTTTCTTTGCGTCTGGACAATGTGCAGCAAGTGGTTCCCGCAGGCAGGGGTGCTTTCAATTGGACGGAACCAAGAGATGGGGCGCAATCGGCCTGCGATATCATTGTTGATCTGACGGGGGGCACGCCCTTTGTGCAGGCCCCGGCCAAGCGCGAGGGGTACTTGCGGGCTGATCCCAAGGATGCGGTTTCTGTAGAAAGTCTGGCTTTCGACGCCGCCCAACTGGTCGGAACATTCGAAAAACCCCTGTACGTGCGACTGGAAGAAACACTTTGCGCCCATTCGCGGGCGGAACAGGTCGGGTGCTCAAACTGTCTGGATATCTGCCCAACCGGTGCAATCACGCCCTCGGGCGAGCATGTAGCGATTGATCCGATGGTCTGCGCCGGGTGTGGTGAATGCGCGGCGGTCTGCCCGTCGACGGCGATAACCTATGAAGATCCACCTGTTTCGGCCTTGTTGTCACGGATGCACACTCTGGCGCGCACGTACCGAAGGGCAGGCGGTATCGCACCCCGGTTGCTTGTGCACGACGCCCACGGGGCCGAAATGATAAGGCTTGCAGCAAGGTTCGGGCGGGGATTGCCTTCGGATGTTATCCCGCTGGAATTGAAAGTGATATCCGGGTTCGGTCATTCGGAAATGCTGGCCTCACTGGCTCATGGATTTGCGCGTGTGGATGTGCTGCTGGCACCGACGACCGAGCGGGATGCGCTGGATCGCGAACTTGAACTGGCACGTGCCATAGCCAGTTCGGATGGGATCGGGCTGATTGAGGAGGTGGACCCTGATGCGATGGCAGACTTGCTGTATGCGCAAAATGTCCCCGAACCGTTGGCAGATCCGGTCTTGCCACTTGGCAACCGCCGACAAATCGCGCGACTGGCCGCACAGGCCCTGAATCCGCAGGCCAAAGCCCCGCTGCCATTGCCTGAAGGTGCGCCTTACGGTGCCGTTGCAGTGAATACTGACAGTTGCACGCTCTGTCTTAGTTGTGTGTCTCTGTGCCCGTCCGGGGCTTTGATGGATAACCCTGACAAGCCCCAGCTGAACTTTCAGCAGGATGCGTGCCTGCAATGCGGAATGTGCAAGACGATCTGCCCCGAAGATGCGATCACCTTGGTACCACAAATGGACCTGAGCGATGCTGCCTTGTCTCAGCAGGTCCTGAACGAGGAGGAACCATTTGCCTGCGTCGAATGCGGGGCTTTGTTTGGGGTGAAATCAACCGTTGAACGGATCATGGAAAAGCTTTCGGGCACGCACCCGATGTTTGCCTCAACGGAACAGGCGCGGATGATCCAGATGTGTGACAATTGCCGGGTGAATGCTCATTTCCAGCAGCAGGACAATCCGTTCCAGTCAAAACCAAAGCCTCGGGTCGTTACCACCGAGGATTACTATTCGGATAGAAAGGATCACTGAAGCTTTAGCGGCGAGCCCAGATCTGCGGCGTCAATGCGCGAAACAAATGCCAGGATGGCTTCAAGATCGTCCAACGTCATCTTGACCGGGTGAATTGGGGATGGTCGCTCGGGATCAAAGGGGGGTGTCAACCCGTCGATCTGCGTGAATGCGGGGTGGGGATTGAGGGCAAAGAACGCCTCGAACCGTTCCGACCAATCCGGCATCGCGCGCAGAACCGCGAAAGAGGGGGTTGAGCCAAGCCCGCTCATCCGGTTTCGGGGGCCAATCACATGACATCGACCACAATGGGTCATAGATAGTTCTTCGCCCAGCACGGTGTTGCCATCCAGGGTATCGTCCGACTGGGTGAATGTGGGATCAAAGCCGGTGCTGAACGGTTCACCCACCGCAGGAAGAAAACCTTCGACAGTGCGCTTGCCGATATCTGATTGCAGCCAGTCGCGAAACCGGATTTGACGATTATCACCTTCGATCCGCAGGTGATAGACCACTCCACTACGGGCAAAGACAGGATCACCGGGCGGCGCGGTTTCCAGCACCATGGCACCGGCATCATCTGCGACAACGCGTATCCCGGTCTTGAGAGAGAAGCGAGGAAGGATATGTTGCAACAGACCGGAGTCTTTAACCTCTGCCGGAGCCGCAAGGCCAATCGCCTCCTGCGACAAGGAGGGGGTGGCGGTGAGCGTCAGGCTCAGGCACAACAAGACAAGGCGCATGGTTTAGCCTAACTATGAAGGCTGCGATGCGTCAAATGAACAGAAAGAGACGGAGACACATGCAATGAGCGGCGACCAATACATGTCGACACGCACGCCCCTGTCGGCGGGGCACACCAAGGAGAGAACAGCATGAGTGTTCGTGACGCGGTTCTGGCGAACCTGAAAAAGATCACCGATCCGGTTTCGGGTCAGGACATTGTCAGCGCGGGCATCGTGCGCGCGCTGAATGTTGAGGGCGACACGGTTCGCTTTGTTCTTGAGATTGATCCGAAGCATGCCGACAAGATGGAACCTGTGCGCGCAACAGCTGAGAAGGCTGCGCAGATGGTTGAGGGCGTTGCAAATGTATCGGCCCTGATGACTGCGCATTCCGATAAGGCGCCGCCGGATTTGAAGCCGAAACCCAAACCATCCCAAACTGGACCGCAGGCCGTTCCCGGTGTTGACCGGATCCTCGCGGTTGCTTCTGGCAAGGGGGGGGTGGGCAAATCCACCGTGTCGGCCAATCTGGCCTGTGCACTGGCCGCAGAAGGGCGGCGCGTGGGTCTGCTGGACGCGGATGTTTACGGGCCGTCGCAGCCTCGGATGTTAGGCGTCTCGGGCCGCCCGGCCAGCCCCGATGGCAAGACGATCCTACCGCTGCGCAACCACGGCGTCACCATGATGTCGATGGGGTTGATGACCAACGAAGGGCAGGCGGTTGTCTGGCGCGGGCCGATGCTGATGGGGGCGCTGCAACAGATGATGAGCCAGGTGCAATGGGGTGCCCTGGACGTGCTGATCGTCGACCTGCCGCCCGGCACCGGTGACGTGCAACTGACGCTAAGCCAGAAATTCAAGGTGGACGGCGCTATTGTCGTCTCGACGCCGCAGGACGTGGCGCTGATTGATGCCCGCAAGGGGATCGACATGTTCAATCAGCTCAAGACACCTATTGTTGGGATGATCGAAAACATGTCCACGCATATCTGTTCGAACTGTGGGCACGAAGAACATGTTTTCGGTCATGGTGGTGTCAAGTCTGAGGCCGAGGCGATGGGCGTGCCGCTGCTGGGTGAAATCCCGTTGCATCTGGACATTCGTGTAGCCGCAGACGGGGGCGCGCCAATTGTGGTCAGCAAGCCAGACAGTCCTCAGGCCGAGGCTTTCCGCAAGATCGCCCGCGACATGATCACCAAAGGCACCGCATGAGCCAACCGGTCTTTCCCCCTTTGTTGACGGGTCACCCGGTTCAGGGTGGGGAAGACCCGTTTGAACGGGCCCAGGCTATGGCGGCTTTGGGCTGCGATGCGGGGGCGGTTGTTTATAACATTCAGGCCGATTACCTGCGTGTCGCGATCGTATTTGCGCCCGAGGTGCCACTGCGGGACGCGATGGCGATGCTGCCGCTTTGTGCTGTCGGGTTTCAGAATGCGCTGGGCGCTCTGGCCCCGCCTGAAGTGGCGGTGCATCTGGAATGGGACGGTGTGATCTGTGTGAATGGCGCGAAATGCGGTGTGTTCCGCGTTTCGGCATCCGGGGAAAACGCGGAAGAAGAACCGGATTGGCTGATTGTCGGCTGGGAGCTCGCATTGATGCAAACCAGCACCGCGCCCGGCGAGACACCGGATGTCACAGCCCTTTATGATGAAGGCTGCGCCGAGGTGTCGGCCACGCAACTGGTCGAAAGCTGGTCACGCCATATGCTGACCTGGCTCAACCGCTGGCAGGAGGATGGCAACGCGCCGCTGCATGCCGAATGGATGGGCCTGCTGCGTGGGGTAGGTGAGCCACGGGTCGATGGCGGTGTATTCCTTGGAGCGGATGAGCGGTTCGGAATGCTGATCCGCGACGGGGTCAACACCCGTTTGCGCCCGTTGACGGAATTATTGGAGAACGGACGATGAAACTGGCCCGCGCCATCCATTTCGATGAAAGCGACATGAACGTGTTTCATTCTCCGGCACGTACGGGCGAATGGTGCGTTTCGGGCGGGTTCGAGTTTTCGAACTGGAGCGGCGCGGATCTGGAAGGTAAGGCGCGTCAGGCTTTTGCGAATGGCTGGCTGGGGCTGGAAACCTTTGGCCGGGTGACATTTGTGGCGGTAACCCAGATCGAAGCCGCTGAAAGGGATCAGGTCACCCGCAACTTGGCAGAACACTTCGTGCAGTATTATGGAGCGCCCTCGGTCGAAGCCGCATTAGGCGTGGCACAGGCTGAGATTGATCACATGTCAGATCTGTGTGAAGACCATGCCGCCAACACGCTGCTGACCGTCGCCAGAGAATTATCTGAGACAGGAGTGCACGAATCCTTTCGTGTGATCACTCCGCAAGACGCACAGCTAGAGGTGCTGGCGGTGCATGGGTCTCTGGACGACTAGAAAGGGTCTACAAACCCGCCGAACTGACCGCGCTTGAAGATCAGACCCTTGCCAGTGCGGTACATGACCTGATCCACATGACCGACAATGATCAGATGATCTCCGGCCTCGTGCCGGGCATGCAAACGGCAGTCAAACCGAGCCAGGCAATTGGCCAGCTGCGGGCGATCAGCCTCGTCTGTCGTCCACTCGGCATGGGTGAAATCCACACCGTCGCGTGCAAATCTTAGCGCCTGATCCTGTTGATCCTGAGCCATGACGTGGATCGAGTAATGCGTGCAGGTGCTGAACGTATCGAAGCGGTTTGACTCTCTGGCCAGGCACCACAGCACCAGCGGCGGGTCCAGGGACACCGACGCAAACGAGTTTACGGTGATTGCACGTGGGCCGTCTTCGGTTTGCGCAGTGATCACGGTGACACCCGTTCCGAAACATCCCAGAGCCTCACGAAAGGCGTGGCTTTGATCCGGGGTTGGTGTGAAAATCTTTTCCGTCATATCGCGCGCGTGTTCCTTGGCCGCGCATCAGGTGCCATGCGTGGCCCGGATTGTCCACGAAAAGCTGAACGGCGTTTGCAAATTTCGGTGTTAATTCAGGTCTTCCAGCAGACGCCCGTGTTTGCGGGTCTGGACGATGACTTCGCCAAAGGTGTTCAGCCCGCGCGCTTGCAGGATGGGCAGCATCTTGACCAGCGCCTCGGCTGTTGCCACCGCGTCGCCCAATGCCGTATGACGTAGCGCCTCGGGGATAGTGATGTCCAGCCGTTCACACAGCGCGTCCAGTGTATGTGTATCGCTGGCGCCGAACAAAACGGCCGACAACAGCACAGTGTCGAGTATCGGATGATCCCATTCGACTTCCATACGCTTGGCATGGCGGCGAAGGAACGCCATGTCGAACGGCGCGTTATGGGCCACAATCACCGCATCGCGTGAGAATTGGTGAAACACACGTCCGGCTTTGACAATATCCGGTGCGCCCTGAACCATGTGATCACTGATCTTGTGCACGCGGGTCGAGGCAGCAGGGATCGGAATGCCCGGATCTACAAGCATGTCCAGATGCTCGCCCGCGACGATCTTGCCTTTCACAACGCGGACCGCGCCGATCTGAACGATCTCATCCTTGTGTGGCAGCAAGCCGGTTGTTTCCGTGTCGAAGACCACAAAACATAGATCCAGCAAAGAGCGGTTTTCAAACGCGCCGTCACCCGGCGTGTCCAGCAATTCGAAATCATAGACCAGCGGGCGGGCCTCATCTGGCGACATACGGGCAACGCTGTCTTCGAACACCAGCATGTAACCGGGTGCGTCACCCAATGGCTTCATTCGGGCCGAATAGGTTTGTCGGCCGTCCACGCTGGTCAGGGTGCAGAAAACATCCTTACCTGATTTGCACAACTTTCCATACGCGTCCGTCAGCCCCGTCGATTCGATATACTCGAAGAGCGAGGCGTTCAGGCGGGGATGCGCGATCTGGGCCAGCACCTCGGCCGCCTGACCGTCATACAAAACGATCTGGTGTTTTGGACTGGCCAGCAACATGGCGACCGGGATCTCGGTCAGAAGGGCAGTAAGGCGCTGTTTTTCCGCCGCCAGATGAGCGGTTTCAGCAGCCACCGCCTCGGCTGTGTGCATGGCATTTGCGGCAAGTTGCTCGGCCAGGCCAGCTGCAGCAGGGGCCAGATCTCCCAAATACCGCGCGGCCTGCATGTCCAGGTCCGTGCTGACACCGGCATGAGCGCGGGCCCGCAGTTGCGCTGAAAGCCGTTCGATCGGCTTGGCGACATTGTCGTCAAACAACAGCCAGACACCGGCGATCAAAGCCAGCAATCCAAACCCGATCAGAACCTCGGCAAAGATGAAGTCATCAAACAGGTCAGGTTGTGCGGCCCGGGCATAGGTGATCCACAGGGCGGCGGAACTGATTGATATCCCGCCGAGCGCGAGCAGGCAGAAAAACAGAAATATCCTGAGCCGCAGGCTTAACCCTGTGAGCATTGTCAAACCCCGCAGGTGGCGTCGATGATGGGGTCGGCAGGCCCGGCAGATATCCAGTCTGCATTCAGCAGACGTCCGTCATCGGAAAACTCAGCACCGTCCGCAAGGTTGGCGCGACGATTCTCGGCACAGTTTACGGCCACGGGCAGTTTTGAAACCGGAGCCCAGCGACCGAAGAAATAAAGATCGACAAGTCGTTGGTCGGGAACGTTTTCGTTTGTTCGCACCGACACGGTGTCGATAGCGGCAAAGCGGTCGACGAAGGGCACGGCATAGGTCCACGGGCGGTAGAGGGCGCGGCTTTCAACCTCTTGCACGATTGCCATTTCCTCGGGAAGCTGTTCGCGCGTACGGTCGTACCAGGAATACTCGCTGGATATGGTCACAGCGATCATCCCCAAACCCGCCGCGACCGGAGTAACCCATTTCGGCAACCGCCCTCCGGTCAGCTTGTTCAGCACAAGAACGATACCCGCAAAAGCGAAGCCCGCAAAAACAGTGCCGATCAATTCCAGAAACATCGTGTCTCTCCGTTCTTCAGATGCATGTCAGCCCAGCATTCCCTTGCCGTGGCCGACCGCTGATTGCATGGTTTTTACCACAACGAAGGCGTCACGAAGATGACTTCGCTCAAAGTCCGAAAGATCGGAAGGTGGCAGATAATTGTCTGGTTTCTTGCCCGATTTGACCAGCTGGACCTGATGTTCAAGCCGGGTTTCGGCGATCAGATCATAGGCGTCCAGCAAATCGCGTGCGCCCGACGCGCTGAGAACGCCATTGGCCTCGCCAGCCTTCAGACGGGCGCGCGTATTGGCCTCGGGCAGTTCGCCTTGCAGGGCGTAGATTCGCGCCAGATCCACGACCGGAACAACACCATTGTGTTTCATATCCAGCGTGTTGCGGTGCTCGCCCGACCGGATGGTCGCAAAACCACGCAGCAATCCCAGCGGCGGCGTGTGTTTCAACGAGTTCGAGATCATATGTGCGACGAAGATCGAATTGGACCTGGCCGCCGCCAATGTGTCGGCCTGCAGGTCGGCGAACAGGTCGAACGTGCCGCCTATCGGGCGCAAGTCAAACATGACCGAGGCCAGCATCTGCGCTTCGGGGTTCGGTTTGGCGATCCATCCCTTGAAATAGTCGCGCCAGACACGCACCGGCTGACACCAGCGCGGATTGGTCGCCATCATGTCGCCGGGACAATAGAAATAGCCACAGGTATCCAGCCCGTCCGACACGAACCTGGACAGCATTACAAAGTACTCCATATCCGCATCGGTTAGGCTGTCATCCAGCATCAGGCAGTTGTCCTGATCCGACACGCCTGTCTGCTCCTGCCGCCCTTGCGAGCCGCATGCCAGCCACAGATACGGCACAGGGGGCGGGCCCAGTTTCTGTTCAGCAAGGGCCAGAAGGCGCCGGGTAACCGTGTCAGCAACGTCGGTGATCAGGCGCGTGACGATTTCGTGCCGGTTCCCTCCTGCAACCAGTTGTACCAGCAGCTGTGGGATTTCCGCCGTTACCCGCGCCATATCTTCGGCGGTATTTGCCTGGGCGATGCGTCGCACCAGTTCGGCCGAGTTCACGGCCTGGTAATGTGTCAGGTCGGTTTGTGTGACGATACCGACCAGCCGACCGCCCTCTGAAATCGGGACGTGGCCGATGCCGCGTTCCATCATGATGTGCAACACGTCTGAGCCGATGTCACCGGGTGACAGGGTGACGGGGTTCGCGGTCATGATCTCGGAAACCGGTGTGGACGGAGGCAGGCCGTCCGCAACATATTTGCCTGAGATATCCCGGAGCGTCGCGATGCCCTGCAACGTGTCGCCGTCTGTGATGCATAGTGACGAGATGTGTTTGTCGCGCATGATCTGCGCCGCTTTCTGAACAGGCGTATCCGCGGGGCAGGTAGCCGGGTTATGTGCCATCAGAATATCAATGGAACTGGTCGCAAGGCTTTGCGGGCCGCTTCTGTCGCCGCGTGTGCGGTTGAAGAACTTGGCGACCACATCGTGACCGTCGATCAACTCGCGCACCAGATCCGGTGGCAAAACAATCAGGACCGACGGAGTGTGCGCACGCGCCTTGGTGGCTGCCTTGCCGTCTTTCAGCAGTCCGCGCTCTCCAAAAGAATTGCGCAAGCCTAGTTGAGAGACAACTGCACCATTCTCATCGGTGATTTCAACCTGTCCTTCATAGATCACGAATACGCCGGGAAGCGCATGACCCAGTTCATAGACCGAGGTGTCTTCCTCTACTTCCCAGACCTCGATCTGTTTTACGATCTGATCCAGGGCTTCAGCCGGTAACGCGTCATAGGGATGAACGGATTTCAGAAACCGGGCGATTTCATCGTGGGACAGGGGCATCTGATGTCTCCGGTGTTCTGGTGAAAAAATCCCGCCCAGTGGTATGCCGGGCGGGAGTAGTGGATCGAAAGACGCGGTCGAAGGCAAGAGCCAACGACCGCATCATGCTCACTTGTTCTGAGCTGCACCCGCACCACGGGGAATGCGAACGCTTTCGACCAGTTCCTTGATCTCCGGCGGAGTTTCCTTGGTCATGCCAGCCACAACATAGGCGACAGCAAAGTTGACCATGGCACCGACAGCGCCGAACGAGGTCGACTGGATCGGACCCAACAACGGATCGGCATCGGTGAACGAGTTGGTGTCCGGAATAAACATCCAACCCTTGTGCAGGAAGATGTAGACCAGGGTAACGACCAGACCTGCCAGCATACCTGCAACAGCACCGGTGTTGTTGATGCGGGTCGAGAAGATCCCCATCATCAGTGCCGGGAAGATCGAGGCTGCCGCCAGACCAAAGGCCAGAGCAACAGTCTGTGCTGCAAAGCCCGGAGGATTCAGACCCAACCAGGTCGCTACAGCAATCGCCACAGCCATCGCAATCCGTGCCGACAGAAGCTCGCCTTTTTCCGAAATCTGCGGGTTGATTGCGCCCTTGATCAGGTCGTGGGACACGGCCGACGAAATCGCCAGCAGCAAGCCCGCAGCAGTCGACAGAGCAGCCGCAAGACCACCGGCAGCGACCAGACCGATTACCCAACCGGGCAGGTTGGCAATCTCGGGGTTGGCCAGAACCAGGATATCGCGGTTGAACTTGGTCAGCTCGTTACCGACCCAGCCTTTTTGTTCCGCAATCGCCTGCATCGATTCAGATTTGTCATTGTAGTACTGAATCTTGCCGTCGCCGTTCTTGTCCTCCCAATCCAGCAGGCCGGTTTTCTGCCATGTGGCCATCCAGTCGTACCGTGCATCATTGTCGATCTGTTCGACTGTAACGGCACCACCTTCGATGCCACCATTGGGCCACATCATGTCGGTGATGTTCAGACGGGCCATTGCGCCAACAGCCGGAGCGGTCAGATACAGCAGCGCGATGAAGACCAACGCCCAGCCAGCCGACCAACGTGCGTCAGACACTTTGGGGACGGTGAAGAAGCGCATGATAACGTGCGGCAGACCGGCGGTACCGATCATCAGCGACAGGGTGAACAGCACCATATTCAGCGTGTTGGAGTGATGGGCCGTGTATTCGTTGAAGCCCAGCTCTGTTACGATGCCGTCCAGTTTGGTCAGTAGCGGTACACCGCTTGCAGTGTCGCCAAACAGACCCAGCGCCGGAATCGGAGTGCCAGTCAGCTGTAGCGAGATAAAGATGGCAGGGATGGTGTAGGCGGTGATCAGCACGCAGTACTGAGCGACCTGTGTATAGGTCACGCCCTTCATCCCTCCGAACACCGCGTAGGCAAACACAACGCCTGCACCGATCAACAGCCCGGTGGTGTTCGACACTTCCAAGAAGCGGCCAAAGGCAACCCCAACACCGGTCATCTGACCGATAACGTAGGTCACCGATGCGACAATCAGACAGATCACCGCAACGATGCGCGCTGTCTGGCTGTAGAAACGGTCGCCGATGAATTCCGATACGGTGAACTTGCCGAATTTGCGCAGGTACGGCGCAAGCAGCAGGGCCAACAGCACGTAGCCACCCGTCCACCCCATCAGGAAGGTCGAGTTGTCATAGCCGGTAAAGGCAATCAGGCCCGCCATCGAGATGAACGAGGCCGCAGACATCCAGTCCGCCGCTGTTGCCATACCGTTGGTGACCGGGTGTACGCCGCGACCGGCGGCGTAGAACTCTGATGTGGAACCCGCGCGGGCCCAAATCGCAATGCCGATGTACAGCGCGAAGGATGCGCCGACAAACAGCAGGTTGATGGTAAACTGATCCATTATCCCCGCTCTCCCTTACTCTTCATCCACGCCGTGTTCGGCGTCTAGCTTGTTCATGCGCCAGGCGTAGTTGAAGATCAGCACCAGAAAGACCAGGATCGATCCTTGCTGAGCGAACCAAAAGCCCAGATCAGTACCACCGACGGCGATGCCCGACAGCAGCGGACGCAGCAGGATGCCGAATCCAAATGACACCAGCGCCCAGATCACGAGGCTGATGTAGATGAGGCGCAGGTTGGCCTGCCAATAGCCCTTGTCGGCTTCGGCTGCCTGCGCGGAGTTTGTAGATTGATCCGCCATTGCGGGTTCCTCCTTCGCTTCCTCGTTTGGCGGCCCGGTGCTCAACTCCTCCAGTGCGTCGGTCCGCTTCTCGACAATGCCCAACACCGTATGGTGCCAGGTAAAACTTCACCAGTCCGCCAAAGCGGTCTTTTGAAGTATTCTTTTTAGGATCAAAGCCTTGTGGCTTATCTCCTCCCCTTAACTCATGGTGTCGCTCACGATCCCTTCGAGATCGCAAGCGATATCTTCGATCCTGCCCATGGCATTGATGCGTTTCAGAACACCGTGACCGTCGTAATAGGTGATCAGCGGCGCGGTCTGTGCATGATAAGCCGCTAGGCGCGAAGCCACGGTTTCAGCGTTGTCATCCGCGCGGCGCTTGAATTCGGTGCTGCCGCACTTGTCGCACTTTCCGTCTTCGGCTGGCTTCTTGAACTGGTCGTGGTACCCTTCGCCGCAGCCCGCGCAGGTGTAGCGGCCCGAAATGCGGATCACCATTTCGGCATCTTCCACTTCCAGGCTGATTGCTGCGTTGATCTTCTGGTCATTGGACGCCAGCAGACCATCCAGCGCCTCTGCCTGAACCGTTGTGCGGGGGAACCCATCCAGAATGACGCCCTTGGCGCAATCTGATTGCGCCATACGGTCGCGCAGGATCGCAATGACGATCTCGTCACTGACCAGATCACCGGCTTCCATCACGGCTTTGGCGGCTTTGCCTGCGTCCGTGCCTGCTGCAACGGCTTCGCGCAGCAGGTCACCCGTGCTGAGTTGAACAAGCCCGAATTTCTCTTCCAGCATCCGGGCCTGCGTGCCCTTCCCGGCGCCCGGAGGGCCGAGAAGGATGAGTACTGCGGGAGTGGTGATCGTGGCGGCGTCCATCACATCCTCACTTGCTTGCGCGGTTTTCGATCAGGTCTTCGACCACCGACGGATCGGCCAGTGTCGAGGTGTCACCCAGCGAACCAAAATCATTTTCGGCGATCTTGCGCAGGATGCGGCGCATGATCTTACCGGAACGTGTTTTGGGCAGGCCCGGGGCCCATTGGATCACATCGGGGCTGGCAATCGGTCCGATTTCGGTCCGGACCCAGGTGCGCAACTCCTTACGGAGCTCTTCGCTTGGTTCACGGTCATTCATCAAAGTGACATAGCAATAGATGCCTTGCCCCTTGATTTCATGGGGATACCCAACAACCGCAGCTTCTGCTACGGCGGCGTGTGCAACCAGAGCGCTTTCCACCTCGGCCGTTCCCATGCGGTGGCCAGACACGTTGATCACATCGTCCACGCGGCCGGTGATCCAGTAGTCGCCATCTTCATCGCGACGACAGCCATCACCAGTGAAGTAGTAGCCTTTGTAATCCGAAAAATAGGTCTTTTCGAACCGCTCATGATCGCCCCAGACAGTGCGCATCTGGCCGGGCCAGCTGTCTTTGATGCAGAGCACACCCTCGACACCATTACCTTCGATCTCGACGCCGGACTGCGGGTCCAACACCACCGGTTCGATGCCAAAGAACGGTTTCATTGCCGATCCGGGCTTCATTGCATGGGCGCCGGGCAGGGGGGTCATCAGGTGACCGCCGGTTTCAGTTTGCCACCATGTATCCACGATGGGACATTTGCCCTTGCCGACGACTTCGTTGTACCAATTCCAGGCTTCGGGGTTGATCGGTTCACCCACGGTTCCCAGAGTGCGCAGATCGCTGAGGTCGCATTTCTCGACAAACTCTTTGCCCTGACCCATCAGGGCGCGGATCGCTGTGGGCGCGGTGTAAAACTGGTTCACCTTGTGTTTTTCGCAGACTTGCCAGAAACGCGACGCGTCGGGGAAGGTTGGAACGCCTTCGAACATTAGCGTTGTCGCACCATTGGCCAGCGGGCCATAGACAATATAGCTGTGGCCGGTCACCCAGCCCACATCTGCCGTACACCAGTACACGTCGCCTTCGTGGTAATCGAAGGTGATCTCATGCGTCATTGCGGCGTAAACAAGATAGCCGCCGGTCGTGTGAACAACGCCTTTTGGCTGACCTGTCGAGCCGGAGGTGTAGAGGATGAACAGCGGATCTTCGGCGCTCATTTCGGCTGGTGCGCAGTAGTCGTCCGCCTCAAGGGCCATTTCGTTGTAGTCAAAGTCACGACCGTCAATCCAGGTGGTCTGGCCACCGGTGCGTTTGACGACAAGGCACTTGACCGTATCCTTGCAGTGCAGCAGTGCCGCGTCAGCATTGGATTTCAGCGGCGTCTTACGACCACCGCGCGGAGCCTCGTCCGCGGTGATGACAACCTTGGCGTCACAGCCGTTGATCCGGGCTGCCAGAGCGTCCGGCGAGAAGCCTGCAAAAACAATAGAGTGAATTGCGCCGATCCGCGCGCAGGCCAGCATGGCATAAGCGGCCTCGGGGATCATAGGCAGATAAATGACGACGCGGTCGCCTTTGCGCACACCCATAGATTCAAGGATGTTGGCCATGCGGCAGGTGCGGCGGTGCAGTTCTGCGTAAGAGATATGCTGAGCCGGATCATTTGGATCGTCCGGTTCCCAGATGATTGCCGTTTGATCACCGCGGGTTTTCAGGTGGCGATCCAAACAGTTGGCCGAGACATTCAAGGTGCCATCGGCATACCAGTTTATTTTAACCGAACCGAAATCGTAGTTAACGTCTTTGACCTGGGTGAAGGGTTTGATCCAGTCAACGCGCTTGCCTTGCTCGCCCCAGAATGCGTCGGGGTCACTGATCGAAGCGGCGTACATGCCGGCATATTTTTCGGCATCAACATGCGCACGGGCGACGGTTTCTGCGGATGGCGGATAGGTCTTGGCATCTGCCTGGGCAGCGGTGGTCATTTTTGAGGCTCCTCCCTCTGGACTGGATTACGTTGGGACATTTTTTGCCACTTGGTCCGGCAATGTCGATCCCGTTCCTCCCCAAGGTCGAATATTACCGAGTTCTGAAAATAAATAAATAAATTGCCGGAATCCCTGAATTTATTTGTAAAGAAATTTCTAACCACGGCCACATCCAGTAAAGAAAACGCGTAAATTTTGTAAAAATCTTTTTAAAGTAAATGGATAGGTGTAACACATGTCCTGCTTGCATTGCTTGACACAAGCGGGGGTCAGTCCACGAACACCTGGTTTTCCTGCATGCGCAATCCAAGCGGGAACTTCTTCTGATACCAGCGGAAAGCCAAGGCAGGGTTGGCACAGTAGAATGTTGGCGCTAGCTTGATCCTCAAGCGCCTCGGGAGGAGGCGCAGCAATGGGAGATCAAATGATGAAAAAGATGTTGAGCGGCGCGGCCGTCGCCGCCCTGAGCTTTGCTTTTGTCGGTGAAGCCTTTGCAACTGAATGGAACGCATCAGTCTGGGGCAAACGTCGTGCCTTCACCGAGCATGTTGAAAAACTGGCCGAGCTTGTCAGCGAAAAAACCGGCGGTGAATTCACCATCAATGTCAGCTATGGCGGACTATCCAAGCCGCGCGAGAACTTGGACGGTATTGAAATCGGCGCCTTCGAGATGGCTCAGTTCTGCGCAGGTTACCACCGCGACAAAAACCGCGCGATTACTGTACTGGAGCTGCCCTTCCTTGGCGTGAACAACCTGCAGGAGGAGGTGGCGATAAGCCATGCGGTATATGACCATCCCGCAGTCAAAGATGAGATGGCCCAATGGAACGCCCGCATCATCATGACCTCGCCGATGCCGCAGTATAACTTGGTCGGTACCGGCGAGCCACGCGATGAACTGGCCGATTTTGACGGAATGCGGGTCCGTGCAACTGGCGGTTTGGGGCAAGCCTTTGAGGCGGTCGGAGGTGTTCCGACATCGGTCCCCGCAACCGAAGCGTTCAACGCCATGGAATCAGGTGTCGTCGACACTGTAGCCTTTGCCCAGCACGCACATCTGTCTTTCGGGACGATCAACGAAGCCGACTGGTGGACGGCAAACCTGAACCCAGGAACGGTAAACTGCCCAGTTGTGGTCAACATTGACGCCTATGAGGCCCTGCCAGCCGCGCATCGCGAAGCGCTGGACAACTCGATTGATGAGGCGATTGACCATTACCTGACAAATTACGACGGATTGCTCGAGCAATGGGACAGTGTTCTGCAAGAAAAGGGTGTCCAGAAAGTCATGATCGATGATGCCGTGATCGCAGAATTCCGCACCAAGGCAGCCGACCCGATCCGTGAAAAGTGGATCGCGGAAATGACGGAACAGGGACTGCCAGCGCAGGATCTTTATGATCTCGTTCAGGCGACGCTGACCCAACAGCGCGGCGGCAACTGATCCTAAACCCGGGTGCCCAACGGGCACCCGGTACACAAATATTGGGGAACACCGGAATGGCAGGACAGGCCACAGTGCTGGTGGACGGAAGCCGTCTGAGCCAGCTGGATCAGAAGTTGTTGAAACTGGAGCGTTTTCTGGCGCTCATCAGCGGTTTCGCAGTATTTGGCTTGATGGTGCTGGCCGTTATTTCGGTCAGTGGGCGCAATGCCCTGAATGCCCCATTGCCAGGATATGTTGACTGGATCGAACAGGCGATGCCACTGATCGCATTTCTGGGCATTTCATATGTTCAGCGCGATGGCGGCCACATCCGCATGGACATCGTTCTATCGCGCCTTCACGGCAGGGGGTTGTGGCTGTTCGAACTGGTCTCGGTGGTTTTGATCCTGCTTCTGATGCTTGCACTGGTTTGGGGCAGTTGGTCTCACTTCGACCGCTCCTTTGACTTGGGCGCACCATTGTGGAGCCGCGACAGTTCCATTGATATCGGAATTCCATTGTGGCCCGCGAAACTACTGGCCCCCATCGCGTTTTCCGTACTGTGCCTGCGGCTTGCTTTGCAGGCTTGGGGCTATGGCCGCGCATTATGGCTGGGACTGGAAGCTCCGGTGGCCGTTCCGTTGATACAGGACGCGGCAGCACAAGCAGCGGCTGAGGCCGAACAGTTCGAAGGGCAGGACTGATTTATGGACACGATTGAAATTGGCCTCTGGGTCACGGGCGGGCTTCTGGTCTTTGTCGTGGTCGGCATGCGCGTGGCGTTCGCTGCGGGCTTGGCCGGGCTTATCGGGCTGGTTTGGATTTTTTGGGCCAAGTTTGGGTATGATCCTGCGCGGTTTGGAAAGGCGCTGACAGTTGCGGTCAAAACCGCCGGGCAAGTGCCGCATTCCAAAGTTGCCTCTCACACCCTCAGCCTGATCCCGACCTTTATCCTGATCGGGTATCTGGCCTATTACGCAGGGCTCACGCGGGCGTTGTTTGAAGCTGCCAAACGCTGGGTCGCCTGGGTTCCTGGAGGGTTGGCGGTTTCAACTGTTTTTGCCACCGCCGGTTTCGCCGCGGTTTCGGGTGCCTCGGTCGCCACCTCTGCCGTCTTTGCCCGCATCGCGATCCCGGAAATGCTAAAGGTCGGCTACAACAAACGCTTTGCTGCTGGTGTGGTGGCCGCCGGAGGAACGCTGGCCTCGTTGATCCCACCATCGGCCATACTGGTGATCTACGCGATCATCGTCGAGCAGGATGTCGGGAAGCTACTTCTGGCGGGGTTCATTCCGGGTGCTTTTTCAGCGATCATCTATGCCGTGCTGATTGTCGGGATCGCTGTGATCTTTAAGTCCGTCGGTCCTCCGGTCACAGGCTTTACATGGAAACAGCGCTTTTCGGCCCTTCCCGGAGCCATTCCTATTGTCGCCGTCATCCTGATCATCATCTGCTTTGTCTATAACCCGTTTGGTGAAAAAGCGTGGGGCACACCGACGGAAGGCGGTGCAATCGGCGCCTTCATCGTCTTCTGCTTCGCCCTGTTCCACGGGATGCGGTGGAGTGAATTCAAATCCGCGCTGCTGGAAACGGCCAAGCTTACCGCGATGATCTTTTCGATCATCTGGGGCGTTCTGATCTATGTGCGGTTTCTAGGATTTGCAGACCTTCCCGGCGCCTTTTCTGACTGGATAACCGGGCTCGAGATGTCGCCCATGTTGATCCTGATCTGTATTCTTCTTGCCTACGCCGTGTTGGGCATGTTCATGGATGCGATTGGAATGCTGCTCTTGACCTTACCTGTTGTTTATCCCGCGGTTATGGCGCTGAACGGTGGTGAATCTGTCAGTGCCGCAGACAGTGCGTTTGGCATGTCCGGCCCGATGTGCGCGATCTGGTTCGGAATTCTGGTAGTCAAAATGGCCGAATTCTGCCTGATTACACCGCCAATTGGATTGAATTGCTTTGTCGTCGCCGGGGTGCGTCCGGACTTGAGTGTTCAGGATGTCTTCAGAGGTGTGACGCCGTTTTTCGTGGCCGACGCCCTGACCATAGCAATGCTTGTGGCGTTCCCTGGTATTGTACTCTACCTGCCATCGCTTGCGGGTTAGGTGGGATGCGAGGCTCTGCCTCGCGCTCCGGGATATTTAAAGCCAGATGAAGAACGGATCCCCTGCTTCATCTGGCCAATAAATATCCCGGGGGAGGCGCCCGGCACGGGCGACGGGGGCAGAGCCCCCTTAGGTGCGCCTAACCGGCCCGCATCAGCATTCCGAACAGGTCGCGCGGATCGTCCGGGTCTGCCAGCATGTCCAGAGGTTCAAAGAATGCGGTGCCTTCGATCGCCTGCTTGACATAACGCAGGGCTGAGAAATCTTCAATCGCGAAGCCAACGCTGTCGAACAGGGTGATTTGGCGGTTGTCTGTGCGCCCTTTGGCAGCACCGGTCATGACCTGCCACATCTCGGTCACGGGATGATCAGCATCCAGCGCCTGAATCTCGCCCTCGATCCGGGTTTGCTCGGGATATTCGACGAAAATGTCTGAGCGCAGCAAGATGTCGCGATGCAATTCTGTCTTGCCGGGGCAATCGCCACCGATGGCGTTGATGTGGACGCCGGGACCGACCATGTTGTCGGTGAGGATGGTGGCGTTTTTCTTGTCTGCCGTGCAGGTGGTGATGATCTGAGCGCCTTCAATAGCATCTTCCGGCGTCTTGCATGGGACGACCGTCAGGCCCTTGCCTTGTAGGTTTGCGGCGCATTTCGCTGTTGCACCGGGATCGATATCGTAAAGCCGCACAGTGTCGATCCCGCACATTGCCTTGAAAGCGAGGCATTGGAACTCGGACTGCGCCCCATTGCCGATCATGGCCATGGTTGTGGCATTCTTCGGGGCAAGATAGCGTCCGACCAGAGCCGACGTTGCCGCCGTGCGCAACGCCGTCAGCATCGTCATTTCGGTCAGCAGAGTGGGATATCCGGTGTAAACATCCGCCAGCAATCCGAATGCGGTCACAGTTTGCAGACCCTCGGAGGTGTTTTTGGGATGACCGTTCACGTATTTGAACCCATATGCCTCACCATCCGAGGTGGGCATCAGTTCAATCACACCGTGCGGAGAATGCGCCGGGATACGCGGGGTCTTGTCAAAGCTTTCCCACCGTTTGAAATCGGATTCGATTTGATCGGCGATCTGAACGATCATCTGTTCGACGCCAATGTGGTGGATCAAACGCATCATGTTGTCGACGGACACAAAAGGCACGAGTGCCTTGTCAGAAGGTTGCATCGTACTCTCCTATCGGCGGGCAAGGTGGACGCCTGCAATCATGCAGCGTACTGACCCACCAGCAGTTTCGATTGTTGGGACGGACAGTGGCAAAGGCGTTGCACTGGCTTGGATTATTTTGATTTGATCAGGGGTGAGGGCGCCTAACGCTCGGCTCGACAATGCCAGCACCAATCCATCGCGTCCCTTCAACTCAATTGCATTCCCCGCAAATTCGGCGATTTGGTCATGAGTCAGATCAATCACGGTTCGACCGGATTCCTCTAACCGATTGCGAATGGTCAAGCGACGGTCGGGGTCCGATATCATGTCGAGGCAGATTAACGCGTAATGAGTGCCGATCCCCATCAATACGTTGGTATGATAAACGTCCCTGCCTTTTGCGTCGCGGGCCTGAAAGGCAATTGGTTCATAGTTGAAATGAGTGCAGAACCGCTCCAGCAAGACCGGGTCGGCGCGATTGGAGGTGACTGTATACGCGATGCGGGCAATGTGGTCCAACACCATCGCACCTGTCCCTTCCAGCGCAAGGTTGTCTTGTTCCAGCCCGGAATAGTCTATGACATCCTGCACGCGATACTCATGTTTGAGCAGTTCGATGACATCGGTTCGCCGCTCGCGTCGGCGAGACGGCACGAACATCGGGTAAACTGCTATGTGACCACCAGGATGTGTGGAAAACCAATTGTTTGGGAAAACGCTGTCGGGTGTGTCGAGATCGCCAAAATCATCAAAAACGTGAACAGTGATTCCTGTGTCGCGCAGGCGTTGAACTGCCTGGTCATGTTCATCTCTCGCAGCTTCCGACGTGGCTGCGGCCGACGTGATACTCAGCGTTTGAAACGCATTGTCATCGCGTGTTTCCGGGTTGGAGGCAAAGGCATGTGGCCGGATCATTACTGCTGCAGACGGTGCTTGTAGCGATAGCATCAGAAACTCCGGGTGGGGCGGTCAAAGACGCGACGGCCCATAAGTGAGGCGGCCAGATCGACCATCAGTTTTGCAGTGCGGCCACGTTCATCCAGAAACGGGTTCAGTTCGACAAGATCCAGCGAACTGACCAGTCCGCTTTCATGCAGCAGTTCCATGACCAGATGAGCCTCGCGCTCGGTCGCACCGCCGGGAACAGTGGTGCCGACGGCAGGGGCGATGGCCGGGTCCAGGAAATCAACATCCAACGAAACGTGGAGAAGGGCGTTTTCAACTTTGACGCGGTCCAGAAACGCCAGCAACGGGGCCTTGATCCCATGTTCGTCAATGCTGCGCATGTCGGCCAGCATGGCCCGGTTTTGTTCCAGCGCCGAACGTTCTGCCGGGTCGACAGAGCGTAGGCCGATCATGCCGACGCGGTCCGTTGGCACGATGGCAGGTAAGGAAGGAAATGCCTCGAACCCCGGCCTTCCTGTAAAATAGGCGACGGGTGTGCCATGCAGGTTGCCGCTGTCTGTGCTGTCGGGGGTGTGAAAGTCACTATGGGCATCCAGCCACAGAACGAACAGCGGGCGGTCAATCTTTGCAGCATAAGCGGCCATCCCGGTCACGGTTCCCATGGACAACGCGTGATCGCCGCCCATGAAGATCGGAATGCCCCGATCAGCCGCTTTTAGCGCGACCTTGCTCAGCGCTTGCGTCCAACCGATGCATTCGGGCAGCGCGAACAGGTGCGGATGTTCGGGCAAGCCGGTTTCTTCAGGTTGCACGTCGCCCCAATCGCAAACGGAGTGACCAAGATCGGTCAAGGCCTGATCCAGCCCGGCCACGCGATATGCGTCAGGACCCATTCGGCAACCCTGACGCCGTTTTCCGGCGTCCATCGGCGCGCCGACTAAAATGATGTTATTGCGTTCCATGTGGTCCATTTAGGCCGTCACTGTGTCTTGCGTGAAGAGCGCAAAATGCTCAAAATGGTTCAGGAAACTCCTTAGTGAGAAAGTGATATGGACGAATTGGATAGTCGTCTGCTGGGCGCATTGCAGCGTGACGCGCGCGCCAGCCTGTCAGAGCTGTCGGAAACGCTGGGCGTAACCCGCACTACGGTGCGCAGCCGTTTGCAACGGCTCAAGCAATCTGGTGAGATCGTCGGTTTTACTGTGTTGACGCGTCGGGATCTGGCACAAAGCCCTGTGCGTGGGCTGATGATGCTAGAAATCGAGGGGCGCGGTACCGAGCGCGTGATGTCCCGGATCGGGGCTATGCGGCAGGTCACGGCGGTCCATTCGACCAACGGCAGTTGGGATTTGATTGCCGAAATCAGTACGGAAACTCTGGCCGAGCTGGACGAGGTTCTGTTTCATATTCGCAGGATCGACGGCGTTACACGTTCGGAAACGAACCTGCTGCTGTCAACGCGCAAGGGGCGGCTCTAGTGCTTTGAGATAAATGCGAATTGTGCCAGAGTTCGTGAGTAGACAGGGTGCGGCTTACCCTTAGGTAGGCCGCTTGCTGATTAAGGGTTCAGTATTTCCGGAAGGCTTGCGGCATGACCACATCTGATAATGGTGACGAACCTTTGGCCGAAAAGTGGGCCGAACGTCTTGCTGGTCTACTGGAGAAACCCTGGCTGCGCATCGCGATACCGGTCGTTATTACCGGGATTGCCCTTTCGGTTTTGCACGATCTGTCGGCCCATGTGAAATGGTCGGATGTCCAGACAGATATTTCGGCGACATCATGGAAGTTGATGTTTTTTGCGATGTGCTGGACAGCGTTCAGCTTTTTGTCGCTGTCGCTCTATGATGTGTTCGCGGTACAAAGCGTGGCGGATGGCAAGGTGCCGTTACCTGTGGCGGGGATGGCCGGAGCCAGTGGATACGCGGTGTCGAACTGCCTTGGATTTTCCTACATCACCGGAACCGCAATCCGGTATCGGATATACGCGTCGCTTGGCTTGGATCTTGGCCGGGTGGCTGGTGTAATCGCAACCTCATGGGTGGCGTTCTGGATGGGTCTGATCCTGATTTTGGGCCTGTTGCTGACCCTGCACCCGGATGGAATATCCAAGGTGATGCCCGTCAGCGAAACGGTCGAAACCACCATAGGATTGTGCTTGCTGGTTGCATTTGTCGCGATGTTCATTTGGCTGTCCAGCGGTGGCCGACGGTTGGCTGTTGCAGGTGTCGGTTTCGATTTGCCCGGAGGCAAACTGGCGGGCCTGCTGACGTTGGCTGCCATCGGCGACCTGTTTGGCGCATCCATGGCGCTTTACGTACTGATGCCGGATGATTTGGGGGTTGGGTACCCGTATTTCTTCACCATCTATATCGCTGCCATTGCCGTTGGAATCCTGAGCCATGCGCCGGGCGGGATCGGCGTGTTTGAGGCGACATTGATTGCCGGTCTGGGGGCGTCGGGTCGTTCGGATGTGATTGCTGCGTTGCTGCTTTACCGGGTGGTTTACACTTTTTTGCCATTTGCAGTCGCCAGCCTTTCCATTGCCGTTGCATCGGTCTTGACCCAAAGACACATGATCGGCGGTGCCGCGGTTTGGGTCTATCGTGTGATCCGCCCCATGGTTCCAATGGTCGCGGCCGGGGTTGCCGCAGTGGCCGGGGTGATCTTGCTGGTGTCGGGCGCGCTGCCAGCGGGGGCGCAAAAGCTCGGCACGCTGAAAGATCTGCTGCCCCTGTCATTTGTCGAGGCTTCGCATCTTGCAGGCAGCGTCGTAGGCGTATTGCTGTTGCTGGTCTCGCGCGGGTTGTTCCGCAAGCTCTACAGGGCATGGGTCGTTGCGATGGTGTTGATGGGGGCGGGATTCTTTGCTTCGCTTGCAAAGGGGCTCGACATCCACGAAGCGCTTTCGATGCTGGGAACGATTGGTCTGCTGGCCATGTTTCGCGGTGCGTTCTACCGGGTCAGTGGCGCGTCGATATTTCGGTTGAACATCCCATGGCTGATCAGTGTCGTAGTTCTGCTGGCGGTGATTTTCTGGATCGGGCTGTTTGCATATTCGCATGTCGAATACCAAAATGATCTGTGGTGGCAGTTTGCTTGGAACGGTGACGCCTCGCGCTTTTTGCGGTCCAGCCTTGTCGTGGCCGTGATCGTGGGCATTGTTGCCATGAACTCTCTGTTCGGGCGTGAGATTCCGACACCACAGCGGGTTGAAATCCCAGAGGTTGTCGAGCGGCTAGTGATGGAGAGTGAGGATACGGAATCCCAAATCTCGCTTACCGGTGACAAGCAATTCCTGATCTCACCGGATGAGACCGCGTTTATTGCCTACGCCGACACAGGCAATGCGCTGATTTCGAAAGGAGAACCGGTTGGTGACGAGGGTGCCGGGCAGCAACTGATTTGGCAGCTTCGGGAAATGGCGGATCGCGAAGGTAAACTTTGCGCGTTCTACAGTGTCTCGACCAAATATCTGCCAACTTTTCTGGATCTTGGACTGTCGATCCTGAAAATTGGCGAGGTTGCGCGGGTTTCTTTGCACGATTTCTCGCTGGACGGAAAGTCGCGCAAGCGGTTCCGGCAAGCCAAGAACCGTGCTGAACGCGAAGGATATGTGTTCGAGATTGTTCCGAAGGAAGAACTGGCGCCTCTGTTGTCAGATTTGCGTGGGATTTCAGACCGCTGGCTTGCGCAAAAGGCCGGTGCAGAAAAGGGCTTTGCGCTGGGTGGATTTGATGATCAATACCTGTCCTATTTCGATCATGCGATCCTGCGTGATGGCAACACCGGCAAGATCATGGCCTTTGCCAACCTGTTCCAAGGGGGAAATAAATCCGAGTTATCACTGGACCTTATGCGCTATGAACCCGATAGCCCAAGTTTCGTCATGGACGCTCTTTTCGCCGACATGATGGATTGGGGTGCGCAGCAGGGTTTTCACTGGTTTTCACTGGGTGCCGCACCGTTCTCAGGGATTGAGAACCGTCAGCTTGCCTCGCTTTGGAACCGGATCGGAGGGTTCGTTTACGAACATGGCGAACAGTTCTACCATTTTGAGGGTCTTCGTGCGTTCAAGCAGAAGTTCGATCCGGAATGGAGCCCGAATTATCTGGCTAGCCCCGGCGGGTTGGCCGCGCCCCGCATCCTCTATGAGGTCAATATCCTGATCTCGGGCGGGTTGCGCGGGTTAACCAAGTAGCACCTAATTCAGGCTTGCGCGGGTTGGGGTTTTCTGCAGCAGATCGCCCCAATCCGTGCGATAGGCCATCTCGGCCAGAACGGTTTCAGGTAGGAATTCCTGATTTTGCCGGATCTGCCATCCGCCGCCCAGGCCCTTGTAAACCGCGACCAGGTTGCTGGATACCTGCTGCCGCGCCTCGATCAGGTTGGCCTGTGATCGCAATAGCGCGGTCTGGGTGTTCAGAACACGCGAATAATCGGCAATGCCGTCTGTATACTGGTTGACGGCGATTTCGGCAGCTTTGCGTGAGGCGTCGACGCTTTGCTGATAGAACCCGACCTGCTTACGTGCCTGCGCATAAGCGACCATGGCACTTTCAACTTCGGAATAAGCGGTCAGCACAGTGTTCTGATAATTCGCAATCAGCGCCTGGTAAGCGGCGTCTTGCGCGCGAACATTGTTCTTGATGCGGCCATAGTTCAGCACATTCCAGACCACACCAGCACTGGCCAATCCGGTTGTGCTGCCACCGCCGAACAGATCGCGCCCGCCGGATGCCTGCAGACCGATCGCGCCCGACAGGATAAATTGGGGATACAGGTCCGCCATCGCGATGCCCACCTGTGCTGATTGCGTGGCTGCCGCCAGTTCAGCCGCGCGCACATCCGGGCGGCGGCGCAGCAATTCAGCGGGAACGCCCACAGCCACATTTGCTCGGGCCGATGGAATGCGTCCGGTATTGCCCAACAGACCGGTCATGCGTGAAGGTGTCGTGCCCAACAACACCGCAAGCGCGTTCTTGGTCTGTTGCAGGTCGCTTTCCAGTTCCGGTACCAGCGCCTTAGTGTTGTTCAGTAGGGCGGTGGACTCTTGCACGTCCAGTTCCGTGGTGACGCCATTGTTGAACCGCAGCTGAGTCAGGTCTGCCGAGTCCTGCTGCAATTTGATGTTCTCGCGCGCAATTGCCAGCGTCTCCTGCAACGCCCGGATATTGACGTAAAGCGCGGCGACGTCCCCTGTCAGCGTAACCAATGCGTCGTCGTAATTCGCCACTTGCAGGGCCAGGTTGGATCGCGCCGCCTGAACACCGCGCCGCTGGGCACCCCAGACGTCCAGCTCCCACTGGGCATCGAAGCCGACTTGCGAGGTCGAGAATTCGGTATCCAGCGGGATGACGCGATTAACATCCGAAATCGGCCCCAGATTGTCACTGATCTGGCGCCGTTCAAGCGAGCCGCCAATGGCCTGCGACTGCGGGTAAAGCTCGCCAAAGGCGATACCCAGTTGTGCACGGGCCTGCAAAACCCGCGCGCCAGCGACCTGAAGTGTCAGGTTCTGGGCGTAGGCCTCGGCAATCAGTTTGTTGAGGGTAGGATCATTGAATGTTTGCCACCATTTCACGACAGGCGCACTGCGCGACGTCAGCCCGCTTTGACCGGCGCTGGTGTTGTTGACCTCAATCCACTGTTTCACGACCGGTGAGTTGGGGCGCACGAAATCCGGCCCAACGGGTGTGCAGGCCGCGAGAGTGGCGGCACAAATGGCGGTTCCCAACAACCTGCGGAGTGTCATGGCGCGCATCCTCAGATATCCAGAGGTCGGATGAAGTTGGCGAAGGAATAGAGACGGATGTTGATACGCCTCAGAAACTCAAAACTTTTGCCTTGGCCTGTATAGATCGCCACTGCGGCATGACCACCTGCTGGGAAAATGTGGTCTTCCGGAACATCGACGGTGATCTGGACCGCAATCCGACCGGGCAGTTTGGGCAGCTCGAAACCGGGCAGGCGGCCCGACGGGATGAGTTGCCCCTGCCGGGTGGCCCACCAGATCGCTTCGACCTTGCCCGTCAGGATTTCACCGGGATAAAGATCAAGTGCAACTTCGACCTCTTGCCCCGGCTCGACAAATTTCAGGTTCTGCTGGCGGAACGTGGCAAGGATATAAGGGCTTTCATCAGTCACAAAGCTGGCAATCGCACCCAATCGGACGTCACCGACTACCAATCCGGGGCGAGCCTGCTGTGAGACGATCATGCCATTTTCAGGCGCATAGATTGTTGTGTTTTCCAGAAAATATTCGGCTTCGGCCAATTGCGCCTGCGCCTGAAGGATACCGGTGTTCACGCCGTCAATCTGCGATTGCAGCGCCAGCTGAGCCTTGGCCAGGTTCGCCTCGGCCTGTTTAACGGCGGCCTGATCTTCCGTCACCTGTTCGTTCCAACGGTCGAGGTCGTCCTGACGGGCACCTCCGGCGGGAACAAGGTTCTCATACCGCGCCTGTTGGGTTTGCGCATAAGCCAGTTGTGCATTGGCCCGTTCGACAGCTTCGGTCGACGCGATAACATCCTGTTCAAGGATTTTGGCATTCTGCGCTGCCGCCACCAACTGGGCCTGTGCATTATCGACCGCCAGCGAAAACACCGTATCGTCGAACCGATAAAGCGGATCGCCCTTTGTGACCGGTGTGTTCGGTTCAACAAGAACCTCGGACAGGATCGTCGGCTGTGTCAGCTTTGGGATGATCTGTATGGTCGAACGCACCACGTGGCTGTCTGCCGAAAACGGCTGAAAGAAGCGCAACGCCACAAGGAAGATCAGCAGCAGATGTGCGCCCACCCAGAACGAAACAATGCCCCAGGCAATGTTAAACTTCAGCCATTCCAGCTTGAAGAAAATGAGCCAGACGAAAATGATGTAGAACAGAGTGATGCCGAGGGCGACGAACATAGGTATTAGGGTCCTTCGGTCTTAACTGGGTTGTGTGTCGTCTGTGTCCAGACGATTCTGGTATTCGGGTTTGACCTTGCCGCCCAAGCGTTTGATTTCATCGCGAATGGCATCTTTTTCCTCGTCCGGGCCGCGGCGAATATCGACCGTGACGCCATCGTGAAAAGCCCACATGAAGGCGTGTACCCAGGGCACGACAGCCAAGAACCCCATCCATCCCATGATCTTTACAGCTTCGGCGTGGGGATGATTGCGTTTGATCGCGATCCGCCCCGGAAGGCCCATAATGAAAAGGAACAGCGCCATAACTGCTGCAAGCAGCAGGATCAGCGCGGCCAATGTCAGATAGTCATAATAGCCCAGCGGCTGGCCCAGTAGTCCCATGCGTGTGCCTCCATCAGGGGAAGGTTAGGGTATCCTCAGTCATTCGCTTTCAGTTCGTCAATCAACTTGTAGTCGGTGGGCGGGTCATCACAAATGCCCGGTCCGCATTCCAGCAGAGTTGAACCGGCGTTCAGCACGGCCAGTGCCAGCATGACAAAGAAGGCGGTTTTTGCCAGCTTGTTTCCCCCAAATCGTACCTCGCTGGTCGCGCCCGAGACATATTGGCGATCAAACAGCAGCATGAACGACGTACCCAGCAGGACTAGGAAAAAGGCGATGCCCGCCCAAGTGTAATAATGCAGCCCAAGAACGGGCGATCCATAGTGGCCGGTTCCCGGCACAATGTGCAACAGGATTTGCCGGATCGAAACACTGCCGCCATACAAAGCTGCAATCAGCATGATGGCATAGTGCTGCGGTCGCGCGCCATACAGCAGGTTCAAGCCCAGCCCGACGCCGACAGCAACAAAGCCGACACGCTGCAACAGGCAAAGCGGGCAAGGCAGTTCGTAAAGGAAAAGTTGATAAAAAAACGCCAGCGCCAGAACGAGACAGACGGCCAACATTCCGATCGCGTTAAATGTTCGTGACAGTTCAGGTGTCATGACGAGGCCCTCAAAGCTGAATTGTCAGCTGACTGGTGGCGTGGAATTTCAACCAGTAGACACTCAGGGCAATTGTAACAAAGAACAGCGCATTGCCTGCCTTCGTCATGTTGAAATAGTTGAGCCCCATCGTGGCGGTAAGTAGTGCAAATAAAAGCGCAATCATGGCCCGGTGCTCCCCTCCCGTGCACATATCTTTATGCAGACGATAGTGTCAGGCCGGGTGGCATCTGGCAAGCGACGTGGTAATTTTGAGACTATTCTTAATGTCCGCTAGTTACACAGTACGATGTCCGTTTGCCATTCCTGACTGCGCAGGTGCAGATCGCCAGGTAACGGCGCATCAGTGTAGATCGCGTCTATTTCAGCCAAGGAAGTGATGCGCGCCGGGGCCGAGCGGTGAAACTTTGAATGGTCGGCAACCAGAAAAGTTCGGCGTGCCTGCGCAATGATGGTCTGGCTGACTTGTACCTCCTGAAAGTCGAAGTCCAGAAGATCGCCGTCAGTGTCCAAAGCTGAACAGCCGATCACGGCAAGATCAAATTTGAATTGCCGAATGGTCGAAACAGTCAGGGTCCCGATCAACCCGCCGTCTGTGCGCCGCAGGACGCCTCCAGCCATGACGACCTCACAATCCGGGTTCTCAATCAGAATGTTTGCGACATTCATGTTGTTGGTCACAACCATCAGGTTCTTGTGGTGCAGCAATTGCCGCGCCACGGCCTCGGTCGAGGTCCCGATGTTCATGAAGATCGACGCACCGTCGGGGATATCGGTGGCGCAAGCCTGTGCAATACGGGTTTTGGCGTCGGAATTCAGGGCGCGGCGGTCTTCATATCCGATGTTGGAAACGCCCGAGCGCAGAACCGCGCCGCCATGCACCCGATCCAGTTTACCTGTCTCGGCCAGCTCGGTCAGGTCGCGCCGGATCGTCTGGACCGTGACACCAAATCTTTCGGCCAACCCGTCAACGGTGACGCGGCCTTCGGCCCCGGCAATGTCCAGAATGTCAGATTGGCGGAAAGACAGGGACATGGGTGTTTCCAGACTTGAAGTGTTTCTTTTCGTTTTTGTTCTTTCTGGCCGGTTTTGCAAGAACGGCATGCGAAAATTTCAGATCAGTGTTGCAAAACGAAAAAATTCGAACATAAACATTGACCATACGAAGGATGTTCTGGCAAATGCCTATCATCCATCCTGACAAGGAATCATTGGCATGCAGTCAGCGGACGTTCAGATAACGGACCTTTTTATCATCGGTGGCGGGATCAATGGTTGCGGCATCGCACGGGATGCTGCTGGTCGCGGGCTGTCAGTTTCTTTGGCAGAGATGAATGATCTGGCTTCAGCGACGTCATCAGCCTCGACCAAATTGTTTCATGGCGGGTTGCGCTATCTGGAATATTTCGAAATCCGTCTGGTCCGTGAGGCCCTGATCGAGCGTGAAACCCTGTTGCGCGCGATGCCGCATATCAGCTGGCCGATGCGCTTCGTGCTGCCATACCATAAGGACATGCGGTTTGACTCGGAAACGCCGACCTCACGGCTGCTCAGCACGGTCATGCCGTGGATGCGCGGGCGGCGTCCGGCCTGGCTGATCCGGTTGGGTTTGCTCATGTATGACAATCTGGGTGGTCGCAAAATTCTGCCGGGCACCACGTCGCTGAACCTGCGATCGGCTCCGGAAGGGGCCCCACTACAGGACAAATTCGAAACGGCTTATGAATATTCCGACTGCTGGGTCGAAGATTCGCGGTTGGTGGTCCTGAATGCCCGCGACGCCGAGGCGCGCGGTGCGCAGATCATGGTGCGAACCGAAGTGATTTCCGCCGAGCGGGTGGACGACCTTTGGCAGGTATCCATTCGCGATCGCGACGGCGGCGAAACCCGTCTTGTCCGGGCCAGAATGCTGATCAATGCAGGTGGCCCTTGGGTCGGGGACATCATCCAGTCCAAGATCCGTGTGAACTCACGCGAGGGTGTTCGGCTTGTTCGGGGCAGCCATATTGTGACACCCCGGCTGTATGACCACGACAAGTGCTATTTTTTTCAGGGCGAAGACGGCCGCATCATTTTCTCCATTCCTTACGAGCAGGATTTTACCCTGATCGGCACAACGGATCAGGATCACCCGGACCCTGACACGAAACCCGTCTGTACTGAGGCCGAGCAGGAGTATCTGTGCACTTTCGCATCGAAGTATTTCAAGCGCACTGTGACCCGCGAAGATGTTGTGTGGACCTATTCCGGTGTGCGGCCGCTTTATGACGACGGTGCCAGCAGTGCCACCGCTGCAACGCGGGACTACACGCTGAAAGTCGATGCGCAGGGTGGGGCGCCTGTATTGAACGTGTTTGGCGGCAAGATCACCACCTATCGACGGCTCGCGGAAAGTGCTCTGGAGAAGATTGGTAAATTCTTTCCGAATATGCCGGGCCCCTGGACCGCCGGTGTTGCGCTGCCGGGCGGTGACTTTCCGGTTGACGCTGTTGAAGCCCTGACTGATCAGCTTTTGGCCGCGTATCCGTTTCTGGGTGCCGCCTGGGCTACACGCCTAATCAGGGCCTATGGAACTGAAGCAGCAGATGTCCTTGGGGATGCGCAGCAGTTGTCTGATCTGGGCGAGGATTTTGGCGCAACACTGACCGCGCGGGAAGTCGCGTGGCTGATCGACAAGGAATATGCCAGAACCGCCGAAGATGTCGTCTGGCGGCGCAACAAGCTGGGCCTGCGAATGAGTGCCGAGCAGATCGCGCGGATCGACGGTTGGATGGCTGAACGGCGGATCAGCAGCACGGCCTGATCCATCTTTCTATCCTCTTGGCGGGTGATCCGTGTTGTGCTAGCCGTTGGTTACGGTCGGCAGACACCGAGGCGTCGCTGCTCTTACCCAGAGTGCTAAACCTGCCAGTGAATTTGAAACTATCGCAACCATCCGGGCGTTGTTTCGTCAAGTCAGCGACCAACGATCGCGAAAAACGCCCGATATGGATTTGTGATGAGCAAAACTCCTGTACCGTTGCACGCCGATGATCTGACCGGATTCGTGCGCACCTTGTCCCAACAACTTGGCGACTCCAGCCCGTCGCACCTGACCCTGATGAATATGGTCGCCCGTTCCGCCGGGTTTCAGAACGTGCAACATATGCGCGCCACCAGTGCCGCTGCCAGGCGGATTGAGGCCCGCCCGAAACAACTGGCTGCTGACATGCGTACGGTTGAGCGTACATTGCACCTGTTCGATGAGCAGGGCAGGCTTCGGCAATGGCCGTCAAAAAGATCTGTGCAGACTTTGTCCTTGTGGGGGCTCTGGTCTGCGGTACCGGCTGCTGCGGTGCTGCAAGAGGGTGACGTCAACGCGTTCCTCAATGCCGAACACTGTTTTGATGACCCTGCAACCCTGCGCCGGACCATGATCTCCTGTGGGCTGCTGACACGGAACCGGGATGGATCGGATTATCGCCGGGTCGAGCAGGCACCGACACCAGAGGCAAAGGTGGTGATCCGCGAAATCTCTGAACGGCGGCGGGGAAGATCAGACTAACGCCAGAAAAAGCCCCGCTGATGTGCGGGGCTTTGATTGGATCAGGCCGCTTCTTTTGACGGGCCGGGATCGTTTTTGCTGCCTTTCAGCCACTCGCGCATGCTTTGCATCAGGGCGTAGAGGACAGGCACCACGATTACGCCAACCAGCGTCGCGGCCAACATGCCACCGAACACGGCGACACCGATGGCTTTTTGGCTGGCCGCGCCCGCACCATTGGCAGCCAGCAGCGGTACGACCCCCAGCAGGAAAGACAGGGCGGTCATCATGACAGCGCGGAAACGCTGATGAGCGGCCTCGACGGCTGCTTCCTTGATCGATAGACCCTTGGCGCGTTGTTCCATTGCGAACTCAACGATCAGAATGCCGTTCTTCGAAGCCAGGCCCACCAGCATGATCATACCGATCTGCGTATAGAGGTTTATGTCACTGCCAACGATGGCAACCGCAGCCACCGCCCCGAACAAGGCCACGACCACAGACAGCAGGATCGAGACCGGCATAGTCCAGCTTTCATACTGTCCCACCAGAAACAGGTAACCGAATAGGATGGCCAGCCCCAGAATGATGATCACCAGGCTGCCGGACGCCAACTGTTGTTGTGCCGTTCCCGTCCATTCGAACGAGTATCCCGGCGGCAGGGCCGAAGCAGAAACCTCTGTCATCGCGGTGATCGCATCGCCGCTGGACAGGCCCGGTGCCGGTACCGCCGTCACCGTTGCCGATCGGAACAGGTTATGCCGCTTCAGCAGAACCGGCCCCAATACGTTTTCCACGTCAATCAGGGTACCCAGTGGCACCATGTCGCCTTTCTGTGAACGCACATAGAGGCTGGCAATGTCATCGACATTATCGCGATAGCTGCCTTCCGCCTGGATCATTACGCGATAGACGCGACCAAACAGGTTGAAGTCGTTGACATAATATGACCCCAGCTGGGCCTGCATAGTCTGGAAAATCTCAGCCACCGAGACGTCCAGTGTCTTGGCTTTCTCACGGTCCAGATCCACGAACAGCTGCGGAACATTGGCACGGAATGTCGTATAGGCCTGTCCGATCTCGGGTCGCTGGTTGGCCGAATAGACAAACGATCCCACAGCCGATGCCAGATCCTGCGGTGAACCGCCGCCGGTTTGCTGCACCTCCATCTCGACCCCGGCCGACATGCCGAGACCCTGAATTGGTGGCGGGTTGAAGGCAACGGTCGAGGCTGCGGTCTCATTATTCGCGATGGCCAGCACCTTAGCTAAAATGGCTTCGGCGCTCAGGTCTTCCTCCTGCCGTTCGCTCCAGTTGTCGAGGTTCACGAAGATCGCAGCGCCGTTGGTGATTGTGCCGTTCAGCAATGAGAAGCCATTGATCAGAACGGTGCTGGACACACCCGGAATCTCGCGTATCTGGTCATCAAGGCGCTTTGTCACGGCCTCGGTCCGTTCCAGCGTCGCGGCGTCAGGCAGTTGCACGTCAACAAAGAGATAACCATTGTCTTCCAGCGGGATAAACCCAGCTGACGTGTTCGACATGATTGCCCCTGTTCCCATGCCGAGCCCAACCACGATGGCCAGCGCGATAGCCGGAAAGACAAGCAGTTTGCGAACAATGGCGACATAGCCATTGCGAACGCCACCAATGAGATTTTCGAACAGCGCAAGCAGCCCCTTGGGTGGCCCCGAGCGGGCCTTAAGGACCAGCCCACACAGAGCGGGCGACAGTGTCAGCGCGTTGATGGATGAGATTACAACAGCGGTCGAGATCGTAACAGCGAACTGAGAGTACAGCCGCCCTGAGATACCCGGCATGAAGGTTACCGGTACGAACACCGCCAACAGAACCAGTGTGGTCGCGATGACGGGGCCGGTGATCTGCCCCATAGCCTTACGGGTGGCTTCGGCTGGGGGCAACCCCTCATCAGCGATGATGCGCTCGACGTTTTCGACCACGACAATGGCGTCATCAACCACGATACCGATGGCCAGCACCAGCGCAAACAGCGAGATCGTGTTCAACGACATGCCGAAGGCCAGCAAGAAAGCAAACGTGCCGATCAGTGAGACCGGGATGGCAACCGCCGGAATGATCGTCGCGCGCCAACTTCCCAGGAACACAAAAACGACCGAGATCACGAGGGTAAAGGTCAGGATCAGTGTCGATACGACGTCATTCAAAGAAGCTTCGACAAAGTCTGTCGTGTTAAAGGGGACATCATATTCGACATCTGTGGGGAATGCGCGGGACAGCCGCTCCAGTTCCGCCTGCACGCGCTCTGAAACGGCCAGGGCGTTTGCGCCGGGGGCCTGATAGATACCGATCACGGTGGCGGGCACGGACTGAAAATAACCGGACGCCGAGTAAAACTGTGCACCAAGCTCAACCCGGGCGATGTCCCTTACGCGGACAATTGCGCCGGCATCTCCGGTACGGATCACGATGTTGCCAAATTCTTCGGCTGACGTCAGTCGCCCTTTGGACTTGATCGTGTATTGAAAGGTCTGGCCTTCGGGAACAGGCGGTGCACCAATCGAGCCTGCGGACACTTCGATATTCTGTTCGCGGATCGCGTTGATCACATCGCCTGGTGTGATGGACAGGGCTGCCATCTTGTCCGGGTCCATCCAGACCCGCATGGCGTATTCCAGGTTGGTCAGAACATCAGCCTTGCCCACGCCCTGCACACGCGCCAGCGCATCGCGCAGGTTGATCGAGGCATAGTTGGAAAGAAACACGCTGTCATAGGTGCCGTTGGGCGAGGTCAGCGTGACCAGCATCAGCATGTTGGTCGACGATTTTTGTGTGACAACGCCCGAAGATGTCACTTCGGCGGGCAACGACGACATTGCCTGCGCCACCCGGTTCTGCACGTTGACCGAGGCGATATCGGGGTCGGTGCCAACTTCGAAGGTTACGTCCAATGAATACGAGCCGTTGTCAGACGATCTGGACGTCATGTAGATCATGTCGTCCACACCGTTGACCTGCGCCTCGATCGGTGCGGCAACAGTGTTTTCCACTGTTTCCGCATTTGCGCCGGTATATTTGGTGGATACGTTGACGACGGGCGGGGTAATGTCAGGGAACTGCGCGACCGGCAGCACCAGATAGCCGATGCCACCCATGATGGTCAGTACCAGCGAGATGACAAACGCCAGCTTTGGCCGGCTAATGAACAGGGCTGAGAACATCGTTTATTCTCCCGGCTGTTCAGAAGCGACGACCGCGTCAACGGCCACGCCGGGGCGGACCCGTTGCAGGCCCTCGACAATCACGCTTTCGCCCTCACGCAAGCCTTCCGTAACGATGATGGCAGTACCTTCCGTGTTGCCTGTGGTGATGTATCGCTGCTCCACCATCTGTTTGTCGTTTACTACAAGAACAAAGTCACCACGCTGGTCGCGTTGCAGTGCAGCTTGCGGCACCAGAACTTGCAGGGTTGGTTGCAGCGCTTCAATCTGCACGTTCACGAATGCACCATCCAGGATCAAACGGTCGGCATTTTCGAACTGGGCGCGCATTGTGATCGCACCGGTCAACGGGTCGATACGATTGTCAACGAATACGATCCTGCCCGTTTCATCCAACTTGGTTCCATTTGGCAGCGTGATATGCACATTGGGGCTTTGCGGGCTGTCAGCAAGAGAGGCGGAATTTGCGCCAACGGTCTGAAGAACCGAAGTGAAGATTTTTTCGTTGAGCGAGAAATTCACATAGATCGGCGTCTCGCTGACAATGTTCACCAGCGGGGGGTTGGTCGGGCCTACCACATCGCCGACACTGGTGGTGATGCTGCCGATACGCCCATCAAAAGGCGCGTGGATCTGTGTATAGCTGAGGTCCAGTTCGGCCTGCTGGATCGCTGCATTTGCGGCCTTGACCTGAGCCTCGGCGACCAGTTCGTTTGCCCGCGCGATGTCACGTTCGGATTCAGGTGTCGCGTCGCGCTTGTAAAGCTCTTCCTTACGCGCCAGGTCAACCTTGGCCAACTCAAGATTTGCCTCGGCCCGGTTCAGATCAGCTTTTCGGGCCTCCAATGTCGCTTCGTAAAGGTCCGGTTCGATGGTGAACAACAGGTCGCCTTCTTTGACCGTTGCCCCATCCTCGACATTTCGGCTGTTGAGAAAACCGTTCACGCGGGCGACGATGTCGACCTTATTGATCGCCTGAGCGCGCCCTATGAAGGAAGCCTCGTCGGTGATTTCTTCGGTGTAGGCGGCCGCAATCGTAACTTTCGGTGCCGCTCCTTCGTCCTGTGCAGTTGCAGGTTGGGCCAGTCCCAGGGATATCAGCAATAATGCGGTGGCAATTGGATTGCGGGCCTGAGTTGGAAAAGGGAAAACTTGGGACATGGCGAAAGCCTCGTGCATTTCAGAAACAATTGGTGTCCATCCCGGCGGTCACAATCGCGCGAGTCGACAAAACTTGTTTGCAGGATGGCTTGTTTACCACGATTTCTCAAGCGCGATGAATCCCGAGGTGGTTCGCGATGACGCCAAAAATTTGAGCAAGTAAGCTGGTTTAGGTGTCGGCCCGTTCCGAGGTGCCGAACGAAAACAGGGGCCAACGGCCCCCGTTTGAGTATCCGAATATCAGGGTGGTCAGCCGCGTTTACCAGCGAATTTTGCCTGCCATTCTTCGCGCTGTTCGTCTGTGATCTTGGCGAACAGAACGTCTGGCACGGTAAGGTCGTGACCCGCGGGTAGCGCGTTCAACGCTGCGGCTACGTCTTCCGGCCAGCTGGTATCAAGCGTGTTCATGGCGCTTAGCATCTTGGCCGCAGCATCAGGGATGAACGGCGCGCTGAGCACGGCATAGAACCGGATCAGGTTCAGACCCAGACGCACCTGTGCAGCGGCTTGTTCGGGGTCTTCCTTGAAGGTTGACCACGGCGCCGCAGCTTGCAGGAATTCATTGCCAGCCACCCAGATGGCCCGCAGCTCCTGAGCCGATTTGCGGACGTCCATTGCTTCCATATGCGCCTCATAGGCGCGGACACGTTTGGTAAGTTCATCGATCAGAGCGTTCTCACGCTCGCCAAACTCACCGCCTTCGGGCACCACCTCACCGAATTTCGAGCGGCAGAACTTAGTGATGCGGCTGACGAAGTTGCCCAGAACATCGGCCAGATCCTTGTTCACGGATTGTTGGAAGTTCTCCCACGTGAACTCGCTGTCGCTGCTTTCCGGTGCATGGCTCAGCAGCCACCACCGCCAGTAGTCAGCTGGAAGAATCTCGAGCGCCTGATCCATGAAAACGCCACGACCCTGCGAGGTCGAGAACTGGCCGCCGTCGTAGTTTAGATAGTTGAAGGATTTCAGGTGGTCGACCATTTTCCACGGCTCGCCCGACCCGAGAATGGTGGCGGGGAAAGAAAGCGTGTGAAACGGCACGTTGTCCTTGCCCATGAACTGGACATAGCGCACATCGTTCGCGCCCTTGTCGGTGCGCCACCAGCGTTCCCACTCGGAATCGGGTTTCCCAGTGGAATCCGCCCATTCCTTGGCACAGGCGATGTATTCAATCGGCGCGTCGAACCAGACATAGAAGACCTTGCCTTCCATACCGGGCCAGTCCTGATCGCCTTTCTTGACCGGAACACCCCAGTCCAGATCGCGGGTGATCCCCCGGTCTTGCAACCCGTCGCCATCATGCAGCCACTTCTTGGCAATGGATGTGGTCAGGATCGGCCAGTCGGTTTTGCTGTCAATCCAGGCATCCAACTGATCCTTCATTGCCGATTGGCGCAGATAGAGGTGCTTGGTCTCACGCACTTCCAGATCGGTCGAGCCCGAAATGGCCGAGCGCGGTTCAATCAGGTCGGTTGGATCCAACTGCTTGGTGCAGTTTTCGCACTGGTCGCCACGTGCGTTCTCATACCCGCAATTGGGGCAGGTGCCCTCGATATAGCGGTCGGGAAGAAAACGACCATCCGCGTTGGAATAGATTTGCTTTTCCGTGACTTCACGGATCAACCCGGCCTCATCCAGTTTCCCGGCGAAATGTTGGGTCAGCTTTTTGTTCTGCTCGCTGGATGAACGGCCAAAGTGATCAAAGCTCATCCCAAAACGCTTGGCGATGTCGGCCTGAATTTCGTACATGTCCGCGCAATACTCGGCCACAGGCTTTCCAGCTTTAGCAGCGGCCAGTTCGGCCGGGGTGCCGTGTTCGTCGGTGGCACACAGGAACATGACCTCGTTTCCCCGGCCACGCTGATAGCGTGCATACAAGTCGGCAGGCAGTTGCGAGCCGATCAGGTTGCCGAGGTGCTTGATCCCATTGATGTATGGGATTGCCGAGGTGATGAGAATCCGAGCCATATTCCGTTTCCGCATATCTAACTGCGCGTTCGTCTAACCTATGTCACCGCTCAGCAAAAGCCCGGTTTCGTAGATGACTGGAATAACTCTGATTTGTGACGCGCCCCTGATGGGACGACCAAGCCGCCGATGGCCGTTGCAATACGGTCAGATTGTAGTCAGCCAATTCGCAGACTCTCCGCAATGCAGGGCTGCGGGCTCGCTTTTCATTCCTCGCGGGCGCGTTTCAGCAACCTTCCGACCGTAAAGGATGTACGCGGTGCGTAGACGTAATTGGTTCTTTCCGCGGGTGTTGGACGCGACCGCATTCGGGCCAGGCCGAAGCCGATCAGGAATACGTGGCCGACCGCGACAAATGCAAACAGCGCGCTGGGTCCAAAATCCTGGATCAGTGTTGATGTGATATAGGGTGACGCAATTGCCCCCAGCGCGTACCAGAACATCAGGGCGGCAGACAACTCGACCCTCTGCTCGGTTGTCGCAAAATCGTTGGCATGTGCGGATGACACCGAAAAGATCGGGAATGTCGTAAACCCAAAAAGCCCTGCTGCCAGCATGACACCGACAGTTCCCGTGTCGCTTGCCGCCATTGTGACCCCGCAGCTTAGTACCGCCGCGACCGAAAGCCAGATCAAGACCCAGCGCCGGTCGTACTTGTCAGCGAGCCACCCCATCGGATACTGCGCCAGTGCCCCGCCCAGAACGAAAGAAGCTAGGAAGAAGGCGATTTGATCCACTCCCAGCCCGACTTCCTGACCGTAGACGGGCCCGACCATTCGGAAAGATGCTGAGCTGAGTGCAGAAACAATGACGCCTGCTACGGCCAATGGCGAACTGTGCCACGCCAGTTTCGGGCGCAGGCGGGGGGCGTCAGGCGTCTTCGGTTGACTTGCGCGTGTCAGCGTCAGCGGCAGCAACGAGGCGCAGCACAGGATCGCCAAGAGGTTGTAGGATACATACGAGGCGGGTGGCAGGACAGCGATGATCAACTGAGCACTCAGCGAGGCACCCATATCGACGATGCGATAGGTGCCCATGGCTCGTCCACGTGTCTCATTGGTTACTTTTGCATTCAGCCAGGCTTCGATGACGGTATAACAGCCTGCCACACATGTGCCCGAGGCGATGCGCAGCGCCGCCCATACATAAGGATTGTCTGTCAGGGTGTGGCCGATCAACCCCATCGCGCCCAGCGCTGTGCATACGGCAAATGCGCGGGAATGCCCGACGCTGCCCATCAGTCGCGGCGCCCACCAGCAACCTATGAAAAAGCCAAGAAAATGCGCCGAACCCAGCATACCGATCTGTTCGGTCGAAAAGCTTAACGTGATCCCGGAGATGGCATCCAGTGGCCCGACGCCGCCTGTTGAAAGCTGAAGCAGAATGACCGACAGAAACAGGGCGGCAAATGAAATGATCGTGCGCATGGTTTTCTCAGATAGGCGGCGTCACCGGACAATGCGCGCAACTATTCGACTTTATCCAGTCGTTTTTTGCTTTTTGTCAGTCAGGTTGCTCGAATGATCTCGGCACGAATGTCCA
Source organism: Ruegeria sp. BHSA123 (assembly GCF_059613425.1). Lineage (NCBI taxonomy): Bacteria > Pseudomonadati > Pseudomonadota > Alphaproteobacteria > Rhodobacterales > Roseobacteraceae > Ruegeria > Ruegeria sp. BHSA123. Next base: position 87,912 of record NZ_JBXWSL010000014.1, read on the forward strand.
GCCCAACATGTTGTCCTACCAGATCGGGATAACCCGAGGCACCGAAATCGTGCCGGTTCAAAGTCCCGATCAAACCTATGGACAGGCGGCTCAGGTCGTTCGCGGCTGTACCAGGCTGGCGGTACAGGTTGGCTTCCAAGGTTATGGAGTGCGTCAGACCTCGGATAGTCAGTTCTCCCTTGACACGAGCGCCATTCGAAATGCGCCCATCCGCCCCCAATTGAATGTCAGTCGAAACGAACTGAATTGTCGGATAGGTTTCGGCGTCCAATACACTGGGGCCGAGCATCGGCATGCGGGCAAAGGGCAAGCGGGTTCTGGCCTTGGTAACGTCCAGCACCACCGTGACCCGGCTGTTTTGCAGGCGTTGCGTGTCAATTTCCACGTTCGCGTCCCGGATCGGCATTGATCCGGTCTGGGGAATGCCGGAGAGGTCATAGGTAAACCCGACCCGGGTGCCGTTCGGTGACAAATTGTATGGCTTCAAGGCGGCCTGCACCGTATTCGCCAAAGGCAGAGCCGCCATCCCCGTAAGTACGAAGCGGCGGGTCAGGTGTGTCATGCCATGACCGTGTCCCGTCTGGGGCGGGATCTTTTGATCAACATCAGAACGATGGCAATGTTCAAGCCGTTCCAAAGAATGCCGTTGACGAAAGCCAGTTGGTAACTTCCGGTGACATCGTAAATCCAGCCTGACATCCAGCCACCAAGCGCCATGCCAAGAATTGTCATCATCATGACGAATCCGACTCGCGCGCCGGCTTCTTGCGGCGGCATGTATTCGCGGACAACCAAAGCGTAGCTGGGCACGATGCCACCCTGCGCCAGACCGAATAGCAAGCTGATCACATAAAGTGAGACCATCCCGTCATACGGCAGGAACAGGAACAGCGCGATGCACTGCAATACAGAGCCGATCAGAAGTGTCATGACGCCACCGAGACGGTCGGCCAACAGGCCCGAGACGATACGGCTGGCGACGCCGCCCAGTAGCATCAGCGATAGCATCTCAGCCCCCACTGCGGGGCCGTATCCCAGCCCGACGCAATACGACACGATATGGACCTGTGGCATGGACATCGCTACGCAACATCCAATGCCGGCCAGACCAAGAATGTACTGTAACACGCGTGGTGAAACACCGACACTGCGTGCGTTGATCCGGGCTGTGGCCGCGGCTGTGTCGTGCGCCTCGATTGGGACCTTGCGGCGCAACAACAAGGACAGGGGGATGACAACCAGCAACGTCAGAACCGCCAATGTCAGATAGACCTGTTGCCAGCCGTCGCGTGCCAGAATACCGGACAGCAGGGTGGGCCAGATTGCCCCGGACAGGTAATTCCCGCTGGCCACCAGAGCGACGGCGATTCCACGCCGTTTCATGAACCAGTGCGAGATATCGGCGATCAAGGGCCCAAATCCGATCGATGTTCCCAGCCCGACCAGCAGATGCGCCGCGGATAGTAGCGTTATATTCGGGGCCAGCGTTGCCAATAGATAACTGAAGGCGCTTAAAACAGCAGCGCCGATCAGGGCGCGTGTCACACCCAGCCGGTCCACCAGTTGCCCCAGCCACATATTGCCCAGCGCAAATCCAATCATCGTAAGTGTATATGGCATCGAGGCTTCGGCGCGACCGGCGCTGAATTCTGCTTCGACGGCGGGCATGACCACGATTACAGCCCACATTCCCACATTCGCCACAGTTGCGATGGCGAGCGTGATCAGAAGGCGTATCCAGGAATAGCGGCTGTCATGGATCGGATGGCTCATGCGGCGACGCTAGGGTGCGATCCGGAGTTTGGCCAGTCACATCTTGCGTGATCCTTGCGGCTTCACGTCAGAATGTCCTCTGTTTCAATGCGTTTCAGGTGCAGACCGGTGCGGGCAGCGGTCTGAGTGGCTTGCCAGCTGACCGGGGGCAGGGCGCGGGCGCGGCGGCGGGTCAGGGTCCAGTGCCTGGCATCCCCCTGATGGGCGGCGGCTATGTGCCAGCGTGTCTCAACCCCTTGTGCGCCGCCATCACCGGGCGTCAGCAGCAGGCCAAGCGGGGCATGGCCCATCGTGCCGCCTTGTTCTGCGGCCAGATGCATCCGCCGCACTGGTGTCAGCCCCGGCGCGCCGGGCAGGTCGCCTATGATCAGCGGGATGGCTCCGCTGCGCAGCGCCTCTTCAATACACCATAGCAGATCTTCGGCGCGGGTGGGATGGACGAACAGAAAACGCGCCGGATCAGCAAAGGCCATCATTCCGTCGGGATTCAGTTGGGCGGGCTCCCACGCGGGGGAAATCCACAGCACGGGCCCCTGTGTCTGACCGGCCAGCCAGATGGCAAAGCTGCGCCGGGCGGGGCCGCAAGCCTCGT